>NZ_JABUEX010000142.1:0-2827 GCF_013314835.1 Syntrophothermus sp. | reverse complement strand
TTGTATTAGTATAATGCGTTCTGGAAACTCTTGCTTTAATGTATTAAGTATGTCTTTTGTAGCATCGGTGGAGCCATCGTCTCTGACAACTAAGCGCCACTGAAGATAAGTTTGTTTTAAAAGAGATTCCAAAAAGTCACTGATATATTTAGCACTATTGTAGGTTGCAAGTGCGATTTCAATCAATTTATCCACTCGTGCACCCCCTGACTCAAATCTATCTTTGTGCAACCTGCAAAATAGCCCTTTTTTGATGGCAACAAATGGTTAATTAGGGACCTGACTGGTATTGATCTTGTCATTTCCTCTGCAAAAATCGCAAAAAATTAGACACGAGCCAGAAGTGCAGAGAAAGGCCAGGCAAAAGGGATAGATCATCCCTTCCATAGTAGACTGCGTTTTTTGGAATCGCGAATCTCTAATTTAAGCAGCCTTTTGGTTCTGTTGTTCTTGTTTCAGTTGGGCCAGGGTACCGGCAAGGAACGTGATCATGCTGATGGTCACATCAACAAAAGCCTTGTCAATTCCCCGCCGGGTCATCTTGTCCAGAAAGAGATGTTCTTTTAACAGCCCAAACCACCGTTCTATGGAGCTTCTTCGGTTATATGTCTTCTGCCATTTCTCGCTCCCCCGATGGGGGCAGCAGAACAAACGGGGGTTTTCGGTTATCTTTAACCTGACCACCGGCCCATAGGAGTTGTTTGAATTGCACTCTTTTTGACATTCTACCTGCCTGCTGGCCAACGGCCTTTGGGCACCGGAATTTGATGGTCAACTGTTTTCTGTCGGAACCCCAGAAAACCATCGCCTGTCCGGCCGGACAAAGAGGCGTGTCGTTTTCGTCAAAGCCCTCGGGCGGTTTCTTCTGGTTCCGCCTGTTTAACTTGATGATGGCCTGGGCTTTCAAATTGATGGCTTTCTTGTAAATATCGCTGGAGTCGTAACCGGCGTCCATCAGGTAATATTCCGGACGGAAACCGTAAATTAGCTGGTGCTGCCGGCAGGCTTCGTCAATCAGTACGGGCGCCAGTTCCACATCTGCCACGTTGGCCGGAGCGAGCCGGCCTGCCAAGGGCAGCGAGCCAATGTCCGTGAGCAGCACCGCGGCATGGAATTTATAGCCGTAAAACAGTTCGGTTTCCTCCTCGGATGCTGTCCGGTGACCCCAGGCCGAACCAGGCTGCTCGTTCTTTGGCCTTTCCCGGGGCGGGATGTCTGTGTTGTCAATGACGACCATGCCCTCGGAGGAGGTGCGTTTTGCTACCCGGGTAATCATTTTTTCGGCAACCTGGTCAAGAAGTTCCTGCCCGGCCTTCTCCTTCAATTCGCCGAGAAAGCGGTAAAAAACGGTGGCTGAAGGCAGGGGTTTCCGGGTGTCAAAACCGCACCAGTACGCAATCTGCGGGGAATACTTAAGGCACCTGACCAGGGCCTCGATCCCCGGCAACTGCACGATCTTTTGAAGCACGAGGGATCTAAACAGAGCTACCCGGCTGTAGCCGTGCCGGCCCACTCCTTTATACGCAGGGAACATTTTCTTAATGGGCTCCACATCAATCGACGCAAGGGCTAAAAACATCTGGTCGTCCTGGTCGCACTCTTTTACGAAACCTCAAAGGGAAAAAGCACTTGTTGGAGAAGATACAATAACGGGGGTTTCCTCCTCGTGTGTATGTTTTGGGTGGTTTTCGATTAAGTTCGAGACGAGGTAAGGAAATCCCTTCTGTTTATAGAAAATAGCGTGATCTAAGTTAATGCTAGGAATTGGGTAAAATTAATCTGGTGCCTGTTGAGAGTCTTGATTCTCAAGGATCAGAAGTTTTGCAGGTTATACTATCTTTAGTAAGCCTAGATCAGCCCCAGTCTGGATGAGGACCATCAGACGGTTGGGGGGTACTGCCTTGTCCTCTCTACCTCCAGCTCCGCCAGGCCACCGGCTTCAGCGGCAACCCGGTCATTCAAGCGCACGGGCTTGGTTGACGGGTCGTAAGCGAAGAACTTCGACTCAACCGAAAGTTTTCCCGCCGCCCAGGCTTTGATCTTTTCCAAGGAGCCGTCGGTGGAGCCATTGTCGATGACCACGATGCGGTAGTTGAGATGGGTCAGCCGTTGCACCGACTCCAGACATTCAACGGTATCCCGCCAACCGTTGTAGTTGAGGATGAGAATATAAACCTCGCTGAGCCGCTTTTCCAAATGAATACACCTTCCAAACGCCAATTCTTGTTAACTGGCCGTTTACGATTCCTTGAAGAGTTAACAACAGCATCAGAGGTTGCTGATCGTAAAGAGGGTTACTTGTTAAAGTATAAATGCCGAAAGCACATGTTGCGCCCACTAAAAAAAGTAAATCATACTCCTTGTACCTGTGAGCAATCTTTAAGCACAAAAAGTTATTTCGAGCGCAAAGTAAAACGCTCATCAAGAAAACCATCGTTCCAACGAAGCCTGTCTCAGCTAATACCTGAAGCCAGATATTATGCACATACGTAATTTCCGAGAAAATACCAATGCCTCCTACAGATTCAGCATAGTACAAGTAGTTATTAACTCCGATCCCTGTCAAAGGATACCGTGCAAACAATTCTAGTGCCGTTCTCCAATGATCAAACCTGCTATATATGGTTAACAAACGCGACTGCCTCTGAAAAATCAAAAAGAGCTGATACGCCGCAACAGGCACTACAACAAACAGGGTTAGGGTGAATAGTACTTTGCTAAACCTACTCGTCATTCGGCCGAAAAATATGGCATAAAAACCGAAAATGCACCATCCACAAAAAGAAATCAATGCAGCTCTACTCCCAGACAACCAAGATCCAGCTGA
>NZ_JABUEX010000141.1:0-2828 GCF_013314835.1 Syntrophothermus sp. | reverse complement strand
TTTGCACCTTGAAAATTGCACAGTGGGAAGAATATTTCGCCGAGGGAAGATAGATCAAGTTAGGAAGGGCGCACGGTGGATGCCTTGGCGTCAGCGGCCGAAGAAGGGCGCAGCGAGTGGCGATACGCCTCGGGGAGCCACAAGCAGGCTTTGATCCGGGGATACCCGAATGGGGGAACCCACCGCGAGTAATGTTGCGGTATCCTCATCTGAATCCATAGGGTGAGGAGGGGAACTGCGGGAACTGAAACATCTTAGTACCGCAAGGAAGAGAAAGAAACATCGATTCCCTTAGTAGCGGCGAGCGAAGGGGGAAGAGCCTAAACCGCATGCATGTGATAGTCTGCAGGCGTTGTGCATGTGGGGTTGAAGGGGTCAATAGCGGCAGCTGCAGCTGTTGCGGGTTCGAATCTGTTCTAGCTGAAGCGGCATGGAAAGGCCCACCATAGATGGTGATAGTCCAGTAAGCGAAAGGGCAGATAGAGCCATTGACTACCTGAGTACCACGGGACACGAGGAATCCCGTGGGAAGCTAGGAGGACCACCTCCTAAGGCTAAATACCAGCTGACGACCGATAGTGAACTAGTACCGTGAGGGAAAGGTGAAAAGAACCGCGGGAGCGGAGTGAAATAGAACCTGAAACCGTGTAGCCTACAAACAGTAGGAGGGTGATGACCGGGGGAACCCGGGAGCGCCTGACTGCGTACTTTTTGTAGAACGGACCGGCGAGTTACAGTATGTGGCGAGGTTAAGCAGGAGATGCGGAGCCGCAGCGAAAGCGAGTCTTAAGAGGGCGGAAGTCGCATGCTGTAGACCCGAAACCGGGTGATCTATCCATGGCCAGGGTGAAGCGGAGTTAAAACTCCGTGGAGGCCCGAACCACGTTGTCGTTGAAAAGGCATGGGATGAGCTGTGGATAGGGGTGAAATGCCAATCGAACTCGGAGATAGCTGGTTCTCCCCGAAATAGCTTTAGGGCTAGCCTTGGGTAAGAGAGTTATGGAGGTAGAGCACTGATCGGGCTAGGGGCCCAAAAAGGTTACCGAACCCTTTCAAACTCCGAATTCCATAAGTTGTTGCCCAGGAGTCAGACTGTGGGGGCTAAGCTTCATAGTCGAGAGGGAAACAGCCCAGATCGTCTGCTAAGGTCCCAAAGTATGAGCTAAGTGGGAAAGGATGTAGGATTGCACAGACAGCCAGGATGTTGGCTTAGAAGCAGCCATTCATTTAAAGAGTGCGTAATAGCTCACTGGTCGAGTGATTCTGCGCCGAAAATGTAACGGGGCTGAAGCTCATCACCGAAGCAGCGGAATACCGGAAGGTATTGGTAGGGGAGCGTTGTGCCGGAGTAGAAGCAGGACGGGAACGACCTGTGGATCCGACACAAGTGAGAATGCCGGTATAAGTAGCGAAAAGAGGGGTGAGAATCCCCTTCGCCGAAAGCCTAAGGTTTCCTGAGGAAGGGTCGTCCTCTCAGGGTTAGTCGGGGCCTAAGCCGAGGCTGGATAGCGTAGGCGATGGACAACCGGTTAATATTCCGGTACCACCGAGAGCCGGCCATGGTGAATATGTCTGGAATGGAGGGGCGCAAGTTCCGAAAGGAAGGGCATATGAGCCAAGCAATGGGGTGACGCAGGAGGGTAGGCCATCAGGCTGATGGAATAGCCTGTCCAAGCGAGTAGGGGGTGCGGCAGGGAAATCCGCTGCACAAGATCCTGAGGCGCGATGGGGAGCGAAATTATAGTAGCGGAACTGGTTGAACCCATACTGCCTAGAAAAGCCTCTAGCGAGGAAGTAGGTGCCCGTACCGCAAACCGACACAGGTAGGCGGGGAGAGAATCCTAAGGCGCGCGAGAGAACCCCTGTTAAGGAACTCGGCAAAATGATCCCGTAACTTCGGGAGAAGGGATGCCTCAGTAGGGTGATAGTGAGAGCTAAAGCCCGAGGAGGTCGCAGAGAAACGGCCCAAGCGACTGTTTATCAAAAACACAGGTCTCTGCTAAGTCGAAAGACGAAGTATAGGGGCTGACGCCTGCCCAGTGCCGGAAGGTTAAGGGGAGGGGTTAGGGGAACCGAAGCTCCGAACCAAAGCCCCGGTGAACGGCGGCCGTAACTATAACGGTCCTAAGGTAGCGAAATTCCTTGTCGGGTAAGTTCCGACCCGCACGAATGGCGTAACGACTTGGGCGCTGTCTCGATGGGGGGCTCGGCGAAATTGTAAGTACCTGTGAAGATGCAGGTTACCCACGACTAGACGGAAAGACCCCGTGGAGCTTTACTGTAGCTTGAGATTGGATTTTGGCATGTTATGTACAGGATAGGTGGGAGGCGTAGAAGGAGGGGCGCTAGCTCTTCTGGAGCCGGCCTTGGGATACCACCCTTAATGTGCTGGAGTTCTAACCCTGAGCAGTGATCCTGCCAGGGGACATTCTCAGGTGGGCAGTTTGACTGGGGCGGTCGCCTCCTAAAGGGTAACGGAGGCGCCCAAAGGTTCCCTCAGCGCGGTTAGAAATCGCGCGTTGAGTGTAAAGGCAGAAGGGAGCTTGACTGCGAGAGACACAGCTCGAGCAGGGTGGAAACACGGGCTTAGTGATCCGGTGGCGCTGAGTGGGCTGGCCATCGCTCAACGGATAAAAGCTACCCCGGGGATAACAGGCTGATCTCCCCCAAGAGTCCACATCGACGGGGAGGTTTGGCACCTCGATGTCGGCTCATCGCATCCTGGGGCTGAATTAGGTCCCAAGGGTTGGGCTGTTCGCCCATTAAAGCGGTACGTGAGCTGGGTTCAGAACGTCGTGAGACAGTTCGGTCCCTATCTGTCGTGGGCG
>NZ_JABUEX010000041.1:0-23741 GCF_013314835.1 Syntrophothermus sp. | reverse complement strand
CCAGATTGTTTTCTTTGATAAATTCCCGAAGGTGCTTCCTAAAAAGTTTTTCGTCCATCTTCCTTACCCCCTTGGTAAAAGTTTACCTTTTTCCCAAAGGGGTTTACACAGTTAATTGTACAGTCCCTTTAAGCCCCGGACACGGGTAAGGACATAGGCGAACTCCTTGACTAATCGCGTCTTTTGGTACAGTTCTCAAAAATGGGTGCGGTACTGTATGCTCAGGACATTGAAGAGATACCTGCTTTTGAGAATAAGCCGGTTGGCAGTTGGTGATGGATTGAGATGGCATGGCGCTTAAACGTGTTCGGAAGGAGTTGGTTGTTGCAGATTAGCAACACAAGTTAACTGCGGTGCAACAGAATAAGGGGTTGTGAGTCCGTGAATGGTATCGTTTTAGGAGGGAAAAAGCACGCAACCGCGAGTATTGAGGAAGCGGCTATTTAATGATTTGCGAAACGGGATCTGGGCTGGATGGCTTGGCTATTGAGTGGAACAAGAAGTGAAACTAGGCTTAGGTGGCACGATATTTGCAATGTAAGAGACAAGAAGAGCTTTCAAAAATGAGTTCGGCACATCGTGAGGCGCTCGAGGAGTGTTGCATGCGGTATTTGGTTATGGAGGTGGTTAACCCGTGAAACTTGCCGAGATAATGACTCCGGATCCGATAATGCTTTCTCCTTGTATGACTGCCCGGGAGGCGGCCAGGGTTTTTTCCGAACACAGGATCGACAGCGCGCCGGTGGTCGACCAGAACCAGCGATTGGTAGGCTTGTTGACTAAGAGCCACTTGTTGAGGGTTTTGGGGCAAGGCTTGTCCCCGGAAATACTAGTCGAGCAGATTATGACGCGCGATGTTCAAACCTGTTCGCCCGAAGATGAGCTGGACAGCATCATATATCCGGATAGAGGCAGATACCCTGTTGTTGATGGGGACAAGGTAGTAGGTATGGTTACTCGTACCAACTTATTGCGGGTGTTTTTCGATTCATACCACAAACTGAGCACTGAATTCGAGACTATTCTAAACTCAACCCACAACTTGATTATTTCTATAGACGAATATGAACGGATCGAGGTTTTTAACCGGGCAGCCGAAGAAGTCTTGGGAGTGAAAGCGGGAGAGGTAAGAGGGAAAAAAATCACGGACGTAATTCCTTCCTCAGGGTTGGGCGAGGTAGTCAAGAGTGGAAGACCGGAAACCCTACAGAAAGTTGAGTTGAACGGGAGGACTCTCGTGTCTAACCGAACCCCGATTATTAAGGACGGCAAGATAATCGGGGCCGTGGCTGTCCTTCAGGATATGTCGGAGATAGAGGAGATATCCAAAGAACTGAAATATGTAAAAGAGCTGAACGAAGAATTGAATGCTGTCTTCGAATCATCGTTTGATGGCCTTTACATCGCTGATGGGAACGGAATAACCTTAAGGCTTAATAAGGCATTTGAACGGATAACCGGAATCAACGGGCGTGAGTTTTTGAACCGGAATGTTGAAGATATAGTTGAAGAAGGAATCGTTTCGGAGTCGGTTACAGCTCAGGTTTTAAAGCAAAGGCAACCGGTTACTATTATTCAGCTTTATGCCAAGACAGGCAAGACAACCCTAGCGACAGGAACACCGGTCTTCGACAAGAAAGGCAATATTTTTAGGGTGGTCTGTAATGTCAGAGACGTAACTGAATTGAACATGTTGAAACAAAGGCTGGAGCAGGTCGAGGGCTTGAGTGAACACTATGAAAAGCAATTACGAACCCTCCGCTTGCAGTATGCGGGATCGGGCAAGATGGTCGTAAGATCACCGCGGATGAGGGATCTTATGGAAACCATCATCAGAGTGGCACAAGTAGATTCTACAGTACTGATAACGGGGGAGTCAGGTACCGGGAAGGAACTACTAGCTGAAACCATTCACGCTAACAGCGCTCGGAAAGACGGGCCTTTCATCAAAGTTAACTGCGGAGCAATCCCTGAAAGTTTGCTGGAATCGGAGCTTTTTGGTTATGATGCCGGAGCTTTCACTGGGGCGAGAAAGGAAGGGAAGGCTGGGTATTTCGAATTAGCCAATGGCGGGACTTTGTTCTTGGATGAGATCGGAGATCTTCCTTTGAACCTTCAAGTAAAGCTGCTTCGGGTGATACAGAGCCGGGAAATCGTTCGGGTAGGAGGGATTAAGCCGCTCAAGGTAGACATCCGTATCGTGGCCGCGACCAACCGTAACCTGGTAGATATGATACGGAGAAAAGAGTTTAGAGAAGACCTGTACTACCGTCTGAACGTGGTCCCAGTAAATGTGCCGCCGTTGCGACAGAGGAAAGAAGAGATTCCGTCTTTGGTAGTCCATTTCCTTCAGGTGTTTAACCGCAAGTACAAGCAAGTAAAAAGGATTTCTCCGGAAGTAATTGACCTTTTTATGGAATATGACTGGCCGGGAAACGTTCGCGAGTTGGAAAACCTGATGGAGCGCCTGGTGGTAATAACACCTAGCGATACCATAACGGTCCAGGATTTACCTTCACATTTCGGAAACTTGGCCAAGGACTGGTCGAATAAAGTACATGTCTTAGATATAGTTCCTTTGCGAGAGGCGGTAGAAAGCGTCGAGAAACAGATATTAGAGAAAGCCTATGTTCAGTTCCGCACGACGCGCCAGATGGCCAGGGCGCTGAAGGTTGACGCATCAACGGTTGTTCGCAAGGCTGCCAAGTACGGGATAGGAGGAAAGCAAGCGGTCTGGCTGTAGGCAGGACAGGGATTGTCTTCTACCGCAAATTGGTAGATAATTTGTAGGTGGGGGGGATTACTGGTGAATAAGAATTTACCTTTGGCAGGTATTCGGGTGTTGGATCTTTCTCGGTACCTGCCTGGACCGTTTTGTACCCAAATACTGGCTGATTTCGGGGCAGAAGTCATTAAAGTCGAGGACCCTGGGACCGGGGATTTAGGGAGGCATTTGCCACCGCTCATAGCTGGAGAAAGTGCGCGTTTCTACACGGTCAACCGCAATAAGAAGAGCATCACATTGGACCTTAGGAAAGAGGAAGCTAAAGAGATATTTAAGAAACTGACGGCTGTGTCCGATGTTGTGGTGGACCAGTTCCGCCCTGGGGTTATGGATAGACTAGGTTTAGGTTACGAGGAGCTAAAAAAGATTAACCCGAAGCTGATATATTGCGCTATCACCGGATACGGTCTTAGTGGTCCCTGGCGAGACATGGCTGGACATGACCTGAATTACCTGAACTTAGCCGGGGTAACCCTTCTGAACGGGACGAAAGACAGCCTACCTGCCCTTTGTGGGGTTCAGATTGCCGATATTGCGGGCGGTACCTTATATGCAGTAATAGGTATCCTTATGGCTCTTATCCACAGACAGAAGACAGGAGAAGGCCAACTTTGCGATATAGCCATGCTGGATGGGTCCGTTAGTCTCCTGGCTTATACCTTCGGCGAGTGGGCGGGAGAAGGAGAACTGCCACGCCGTGGTGATGGATTGCTGACTGGTGGCTATGCCTGCTACAACGTTTACGAGACCAAAGACGGGCAGTATGTGAGTGTGGGGGCGATAGAAGAGAAGTTCTGGGCCCAGTTCTGCCAAAAGGTCGGCCGTCCGCAGTATATCGAGCAACAGTACCGTCCCGAAATGCAGTCGGAAATGATAGCTGATCTGAGAAATATCATGCGGACCAGAACCAAGCAGGAATGGGTCGACTTTTTTGCCGAGGACGATATCTGCTTTACGCCGGTTTTGAACCTCGAAGAGGTATCAGAACATCCCCAAGTAAAGGCGCGAGAAATGATAATCAAACTGGCGAATTTTAAAGAATCGGGCAAAGACGTGATCCTTCCCGGGATCCCGATCAAGCTGTCAGCAACCCCCGGGGAGGTGAAGCCAAGCTTTCCCGCTTTAGGAGAACACAACGACGAGGTTCTTAGCTCGGTTGGCTACAGTCGGGAGCAGATTCGAAAGTTAAGGGAAGATAAGGTGGTATAGTTATTTGAGGACCAAGGGGACGGTTCCCGTGGTTTATTTTCTGAAAATAAACCATGGGAACCGTCCCCTTGGTTTCCGTACTTACCGTTAGAACTGGAAACGGCCGCAATATGTAAGGTCAAAACTCTTTTGGTGACTTTTTCGCAGTAAAATAGCCTATGATTATTGTTTTGAAAAATCTGCGTAAATGAGCATCTAAATCATAATCATACATGAAAATGGTGCGCCCGACAGGAATCGAACCTGTGCACCTGGCTCCGGAGGCCAGCGCTCTATCCCCTGAGCTACGGGCGCGTCACTGATATTATAGCAGAGTAGCATTGACAGGTAAATAGCTTTGACGGGCCAAGAAAAATTGGCGCTTCCACTGTCCGAAACAATGGAGGCGCCTTTACTTTTTAGCTAATATGGTAGAATCGGCCACGGGTTTTGGATGATCTAGCAGATCCGATATGCCTCCTCTATTCAAAGAAAATGAAGTCGAAATCGGATTATTGGCCAGAATCGCCGATCGTAATTGTTAAGAGCAAGTCTGAACCCCAAATTTAAAAGGGTCGTAAATAGGAGAATCTTGGCACGGGTGTTGCTGAGCACATAAGGTAAGAAACCTGCAAGGGGGTGAAAGGCTGGAATCAGGGGCTTGCCAGAAATAGCGGCTGATCTTTAGAGGGGGGAGGAGAGTGGTTTGGCTTTAGGGTTCGATTATAACGAGGATCAACTGGCTTTGCAGAGAACAGTCAGAAAATTCACGGAGAATGAAATCGTTCCGGTAAGGCAGTATTACGACGAGACCGAGGAGTTTCCTTGGCCGGTAGTCAGGAAAATGCAGGAGCTGGGGATAGGGTGCATGAATGCGCCGGAGAAGTACAATGGGATGGCTTTCGACAACGTTACCCTCTGTATGGTAGTTGAGGAGATCTGTAAAGGTTGTCTGGGCATTGCCATAACTCCTTTGGCCAATATGTTGGCCTCTGAGCCGGTGGTGTATGCCGGGACCGAGGAACAAAAAGAATGGTGGTTCACCGGGATATGCAACGAGGGCCAACTGGCCTCCTATGCGGTGACCGAACCTGGTGCCGGATCGGACGTAGCCAATATATCTACCAGCGCTAAAAAGGACGGCGATTACTACATTCTGAACGGGACTAAATGCTTTATCACTAACGCTCGCTATGCCAGTAAATACGCGGTTTTGGCGACCTTGGACAAGAGTAAGAAGCACCGCGGGCAGTGCTTTTTCTTGCTGGACCGCGACTGGGAAGGAATATCGATCGGTAAAAGCGAGAAAAAGATGGGGATGCGGTGTTCAGACACATCGGAGCTTATCCTGGACAACGTTAAAGTGCATAAGAAATACAGGGTAGGTGAAGAAGGCGATGGTTTTAAAATCGCTATGACTGCATTCAACTCTTCACGCCCCTTCATAGCAGCAGCCTCAGTGGGTGTTGCCACGGGTGCTTTCGAGGTTGCCAGGGATTACGCCAAACAAAGGGTGGCTTTCGGAAGGCCCATTGCCGATTTTCAAGCCATTCAATTTATGTTGGCGGATATGGCGATGGAAATAGAAGCAGCTCGTCTCTTATGGCAAAAGGCGGCCTGGCAACTCGACAACAAACACCCGTTGGAAGCCGCACAACTGTCGGCTATTAGCAAGTGCTACGCCGCGGATATTGCGATGAAGATAGCGACCGACGCGGTGCAGATCCTCGGAGGCTACGGTTTCTGCCGGGACTATCCGGCAGAAAAGATGATGAGGGATGCCAAGATTCTCCAGATATTTGAAGGAACTTCTCAGATACAGCGGATCATAATAGCTAGAAACCTGCTTGGATAGACATATAAACGTGATGTAGGTATTGGAGTATGGTGTTTTGGGTGATGGAGGAGGGGTGAATTAATGAAGTTCGAACCTGTAACTGGCGACAAGGGCAAAGCAAAACCGCTGGCCAACAAGGTTATGACTGCCAAGGAGGCCGTATCGACTTTCATAAAGGAAGGATGCTATTTAGGAATTAACGTGAGCGCTGCCCCGGCTGCTCTCATCTGGGAGATAGTTCGTCAGCGCATCGGGAACCTCCGAGTTGTCATTACCAGCCAGATAGGCATGTCTTCCGTGCTTCTAGGGTGTGGGCTGGTATCAAAGCTGGAAATGGCATACAACTGGGGAGGAATAGAAGGGGAAGACCGGGTTTTTAGGAGGGCGGCGGAACATGGAATCCCGCGGCCTGTAGAGTTAGAGGAGTACAGCAATTTTGGCGCGGCTTTGAGGTGGCAGGCGGGAGCCATGGGAGTTCCGTTTATGCCAACGAAGTCTCAGTTGGGGACAGATATCATCAAGTACAATCCTAAAATAAAGGTCATCGAAGACCCGTACAACGGCGAACCGATTGCGCTGGTTCCTGCTTCTAACCCTGATGTCGCCATAATCCACGCGCAGAGGGCAGATGAGATCGGAAACGTCCAGTGTCTAGGATTATATGGGAACAGCGATGTTTTGGCCCGAGCGGCACGCCATGTAATCGTATCGGTTGAAGAAATTGTTACCCAAGGGGAAATCCGAAGAATGCCAAACCTGACTACTATCCCGTATATTTACGTCGACGCAATAGTGCATGCTCCTTTCGGCGCCCACTGGCGTGAGTCCAATTACTATTATCATCACGATCTAGCATACGGGTTAGAGGTCTACAAACAGTGGGCTACCAAAGAAGGGTTTGACGCCTGGGTGGAAAAGTACATCTACGGTACCAAAGATTGGGACGAATACTGTAAGATGGTAGGCTATGACCGGCTGTATCGGTTGATGCAGAGCGAGCACCGGTTCCAGAAGTACGGGGAAGTGAGGTGGTAAAGATGGCGGAGTACGCAAAAGACTATACTTTGCCTGAACTAATGGCGGCTACTGTGGCCCGCGAATTCAAGGACGGAGAAATAGCGTTCATTGGTGTGGGTATGCCCCTGATAGCAGCATCGGTAGCGAAGTTCACCCACGCTCCCAACTTCAATATAATGGTGGAGTTCGGCGCGTTTGCGTATTCACCCCGGCGATTGCCTCTGTGCGTTGACTGTGCTGTCAATTGTGAAAGAGCGTACTGGACTGGAACTTTACGCGATGTCATGAGCGCCCAGCAGGCGGGGTTCGTGGATGTGGCGTGCATAAGCGGAGCACAAATCGATAAGTATGGTAATTTGAATTCTACCTGTATAGGCGATTACTACAAACCAAAAGTTCGGCTAGCTGGTAGCGGCGGCGCTAATGACCTGGCGTCTTCGGCTAAGAGGACAGTCATTATGATGCGGCAAGAGGGGAGGCGCTTTGTTAACAAATGCGACTACATCACCTCTCCAGGATACTTGGACGGTCCCGGTGCTCGTGAAAAGGCAGGGCTACCCGGAGGGGGCCCGGCTGCGGTGATAACCACCATGGGAGTCTTTCGGTTTGATGAAGAAACCAAGGAAATGTACCTGGAGAAGATTCACCCTGGGGTCAAGCTGGAAGACATCAAAGCAACGGTGCAGTGGGATCTGGCGGTTTCGCCTAACTTAGAAGTGACAGAGCCGCCGACCGAAGAACAGGTGCTGGTCATGCGTACTTTGGACCCGGTCATGGTCTATCTGGGTAATGGGCGGGACGTATTAGCCGGGGATTTCGAAAGGTTCATTAAGATGTTTGAGGACAGCTACCCGGTGATGACCGAGTTATTATGGAAGAAAAACATGTTATGAGCAGCATGACGAGGGGGAATCGACATGGCCGTCAGTAAGCTAGGAGTCTTGGGGGCCGGGGCCATGGGGGCAGGCATCGCCCAGATCAGTGCCCAGGCAGGACTCAAAGTGGTTCTAGTAGACATTGACCAAAAGTTTGTAGACCGAGGCCTCCAGACTATGAACAAGAATTGGGAAAAGGACGCGAGCAAGGGCAAGATAACCCAGGAAGATAAGGAAAGGTTCTTAGGCAATATTCAAACCAGCCTGGATAAAAGCGCATTGAAGGATTGTGAATTGGTAATCGAAGCCATTATCGAGAACATAGACATCAAGAAACAGGCGTTTCGTGAGTTAGGGGAGATCTGTTCACCATCAACAGTGCTGGCTACGAACACGTCAGGCCTAAGCATAACTGAAATCGGTGCTGCCAGCGGACGGCCTGATCGGGTCGTGGGGATGCACTTTTTCAATCCTGTGCCGGTGATGCGTTTGGTGGAGGTAATACCGGGAGAAGAGACGACCGAAGAAACGGTGGAGCTGGCGATGGAAGTGTCGCGGGTAATCGGCAAGACGCCGATCCGGGCCAAAGAAGCGCCTGGCTTCATAGTCAATCGTCTTCTGGTTCCTTACCTCAACGACGCGGCCCATGCTTATCAGGAAGGCGTAGCTTCAGCCGAGGACATCGATCTGGCCATGAAGCTGGGAGCGAATATGCCTATCGGACCTTTGGCACTGTGTGATTTAGTAGGCATAGACGTTCTCCTCATGGTTGTCGAGCACTTCTACAAAGAGTTCGGTGATCCCAAATTCCGGCCGGCATTAGCCTTGAAGCAGAAGGTCAGGGCGGGGCACTTTGGGGTCAAGACGGGCAAAGGCTTTTTTGACTACACCAAGAAATAATCGGCGATGGAGGAAACTTTGAGTCCTGAAGAACAGCTTAATACAAGAATCGGCCACAGCCTCATGGCTGGCTTAAATGTTATGAACGACAGGTGCGCGCAATGCTGAGGGCTTCGGTGGCTGTAACCCAGTGCAGCCACCGAAGCAGTTAACAGTAAAAAGGCCTTACGGCAAAAGGAGGTTTTGACATAATGGTGGGGATTACCGCCTTCGGGGCATATATTCCGTATAACCGACTAGACCGGAAACACCTCAAGGCCGCCTTCGGTGGTTCGGTACCTAAAGGGGAAAAAGCCGTGGCTAACTACGACGAAGACAGCTTGACTATGGCAGCGCAGGCTGCCCTGGACTGTGTTACTCCCTTGGACCCGAAGACGATAGATGTTCTGTACTTTGCCACCACTACCTCACCCTACCGAGAGAAGCAGGGGGCAAGTACGATAGCGGGGGTGTTAGACCTCCGCCGCGACGTACGTGTAGCGGATTTTACCGATTCTTTGCGAGCCGGTTCGGCGGCCATGCTAGCGGCAATAGACGCAGCTCGAAACGGCAACCAGGTAATGATAACTATGGGAGACTGCAGGTTAGGAGCAGCGGCCGGGCCACACGAAGCTAACTTTGGAGATGGGGCCTGCGCTTTTGTTATGGGGAGCGAAAACGTTGTCGCGGAAGTGTTAGGCAGTTACAGCGTGAGCGTTGATTTCCACGATCTGTGGCGCTCCGAAGACGACAAGTTTGTTCGGAGTTGGGAAGAACGGTTTTGTGTAACCCAGGGCTATAACAAGTTTATTTCCCAGGCCGCCAACGGGGTTATGGCGAAAACAGGTTTGGCTCCTAAAGACTTTGCCAAAGCGGTGGTTTATGGCCACATACCCCGAAACCAGCTGGATATAGCTCGCAGACTCGGTCTCAAGCCCGGACAGGTGCAAGACAGCTTGTTTGAAAAGATAGGCAATACCGGAGTGGCTTGTGCTCCGATGATGCTGGCTGCGGCTTTGGAAGAGGCTCAGCCAGGGGATAAGATTCTGTTTGTTTCTTATGGCGAAGGTAGTGACGCCATTGTCTTTCAGGTAACTGAAAACATTAAGGGTTTCACGGGTCCGCGAGGAGTCAAGGGCTATCTGGATCGCAAGAAAGTGACTATGAACTATGAAAAATACCTGCGGTGGCGCGAGTTGATAACCACGGAACCGGCGAGGAGACCTTTACAGAAGCGTTCCTCCCTACCGGACTATTACCGCAACTACAAGAAAAACTTGGCTTTTTACGGGTGCCAGTGCATGGCCTGCGGCACTCCCCAATTTCCCCCGAGCCGCATATGCATCCAGTGCCAGGCAGTCGACCAGATGAAAGACTACCGTTTCTATGGCAGAACAGCTCGGGTAGCTACCTATACTGTCGATTACCTGGCAGAATCTCTAGACCCGCCAACAGTCGTAGCGGTAGTGGACTTTGAAGGTGGCGGGCGGATGTTCTGTTACCTGGTGGACTGTGACCCGGATGCCGTCAATGTCGGCATGGAGGTCGAAATGTCGTTTAGGAGGCTGTTTGTGGTAGACGGGATTCACACCTACTTCTGGAAAGCAACGCCCAAAATAGGGTAGAGGAGGGGAGAAAATGGCTGCGGGAATCAAGGATAAGGCTGCAGTTATAGGGATGGGATGCACCAAGTTTGGCGAAAGATTCGACTGTAACCTGGAGGACCTGATGTTAGAGGCAATAGAAGAAGCTCTGGCCGATTCGGGCCTTGAGTTCAACGATATCGACGCTTTCTGGTTTGGAACTTTTACCTCGGGAATGGCCGGCCTTGCGTTTTCTAATCGGATGAAATCACAGTACAAACCGGTGACGCGCATCGAAAACATGTGCTGTACGGGGCTGGACGCTTTTCGCAACGCGTGCTATGCGGTAGTGTCGGGAGCCTACGACGTAGTTATGGCCATTGGTGCGGAAAAACTGAAAGACGGCGGTTACAGCGGTCTGGAAGTTCCTGCCGAGGACTCAGACCGTACCATGCCTGACCTCACTGCGCCGGCACGTTTTGCCGTGATTGCGCCCGCCTACGCTCACAAATATGGCTTGTCCATGCAGCAGATGAAGGAAGTTATGGCCCGTATTGCCTGGAAGAATCACAAGAACGGATCCTTAAACCCGAAGGCGCAATTCCAAGCAGAAGTTCCGATTGAGAATATACTTAAGTCCCCCATGATCTGTAGTCCGTTGGGGATAATGGACTGTTCTGGGGTATCGGATGGGGCTGCTTGCGCCATCATAGTCCGCAGTGAGGATGCTAAAAAGTATCGCCCGGATCCGATGTACGTCAAAGGTATTCAGATTGCAGCCGGGCCGGGGCACAGCGAGAAGCACCAGAGTTACGACTTCACCACTGCTTGGGAAACGTACTACGCCGGACAGGCAGCGTACCGCGAGGCCGGTATAACCAACCCTCGGGAGCAGATTGACTTGGCTGAGGTTCACGACTGCTTCACTCCCACGGAGTTGATTATCTATGAGGATCTCCAGTTCAGCGCTAGAGGACAGGGGTGGAGAGACGCGTTGGATGGCTTTTTTGACTTAGATGGCAAGTTGCCGGTCAACCCGGACGGTGGCTTGAAATCATTCGGTCATCCCATAGGAGCTAGCGGGATTCGCATGTTGTACGAGTCGTGGCTGCAGTTTCACGGTAAGGCCGGAAAGCGCCAACTGGAAAACCCGAAGATAGGACTGGCTCATAACCTGGGAGGGCAGCCTTACCAGTGCGTGGTGGGAGTGGCTGTGGTCGGTAAGGAACTGGGATAGACTATGAGTAGTACCGAGCAGGTCGTATCTGAACTGTGCCCGGCAATGGGAAGAGAAGTCTCTGTTAGGGTTGTTTACCAGGTAGATTATAGCAGGATGTGTCCAGTGTCTGTAGAACCAGTTGCTGTCAAATGCCTGGAGGCAGAGGCGTGTAAAGCAAGGCATAACCGTATAGAATGCCTGGTATATGGTAATAACTTGATAACTACCCTCTTGGCGGGCAGGTAGCTTAGTCAACCAACGTGATGCAATTGAAGAACGTAGGATAGTTGGCTTTGTTTTAACCAGGTAGGAAAGGCGGTGATCTGTCTCGTGGAATATACGGTGGTAACCCTGGATAAAGAAGGAGCGGTAGCGGTTTTGACCTTGAACAATCCCGCGACTTTGAACGCCTTGAATTCGACCCTGGTTGCGGAGATGGGACGGGCTCTCGATGTCATAGCTGCCGACAACCAGATTCGGGCGTTAATCGTGACTGGCGGAGAAAAGGTTTTTGCCGCCGGTGGGGACATAAAAGCCATGATGGAATGTACACCTCTCGCTGCAAGAGAATATGTGAGCTCCATTCATATAGTGTTTAATCGCCTCGCAGAGATATCCATACCGACCATTGCAGCAATATGCGGATATGCTCTAGGCGGGGGCCTGGAATTGGCTGCTTGCTGTGACTTTCGTTTTGCAGGAGAGGGGGCTCGTTTTGGATTCCCTGAGGTCACTCTGGGGATTTTCCCCGCAGCCGGAGGTAGCCAACGGATACCCAGGCTTATCGGCGTAGGCAAGGCCAAGGAGCTTATGTTTAGCGGCGACATCATCGACGCCAAGACCGCTCTCGGTTTAGGGCTGGTCAACCGGGTATTTCCCGACTCCGAAGTCCTTACCAAGGCTAAGGAATTTGCCCAAAAACTGAGCACAAGAGCACCCCTAGCTTTGCGCTATCTGAAAGCCTCCATCCATGCCGGCTTGAACACTGATTTGAACACCGGACTGGAACAAGAATTGGAGAAGGTGGCAATACTCTTTTCAACTAGGGATCAGAAAGAAGGCATGAGGGCGTTTATGGAGAAGCGAAAACCGAATTTTATTGGTGAATAGAAGTAAACCAGGGGGACGGTTCCTGCGGTTTATTTTGAAAATAAACCGCAGGAACCGTCCCCCTGGTTTACCCGGTCTTCTTTTGTCGCCGTCAGTTGGCATGGGCGGTGATGTTATGTTTTTTCAGCTTCTTGTAGAGCCAGGAAACATCAATACCCAGGGCCTTGGCGGCCTTTTCTTTGTCATAACCGGTGTTCTTCAGCGTATTAGCTATGTATTCTTTTTCAAACTCCTCCAGAGCGGTTTTCAGAGTCCTGTGAGCATCGCCATCCTGGAAAGCATTGCCGTTTGGGAAGGTTCCATTCCTATTATCGTGAGGCAACGGAAGGTGGCTCGGTTCCAGGATGTTGCCCCCTTGCATATCAGCCAGTATCATGGCGCGCTCCAGGGTATTTTCTAACTCTCTCACATTACCAGGCCAGTGGTAATTGGAAAGCATCTGCATTGCTCGGGTGCTTATTTCGTTGACTTTAGTCTTCAACCGCGCGTTAAGCTTATCAATGAAATGGTAAACCAGTTCAGGGATGTCCTCCCGTCTCTCCCGTAAAGGAGGTATCTCGAGACGTAACACATTTAAACGATAATAGAGGTCTTCTCTAAACCCATTCTGCTTAACCTTGGCTTCCAGGTCACAGTTGGTAGCGGCTATAACGCGAACGTTAACCCTGACCGGTCTGCTGCCGCCCAGTTTTTCAAATTCTTTCTCTTGCAACACTACCAGTAGTTTGCTCTGCATGGATAGAGGCATTTCGCCGATCTCGTCCAGGAAGACCGTACCGCCGTTGGCGAGTTCGAACTTGCCTAGGTTACCTCCTTTACGCGCTCCGGTGTATGCTCCTTCTACATAGCCAAACAGTTCCGCTTCCAAGAGGTTCTCGGGAATTGCAGCGCAGTTGACTCGGACAAAGGGTAAACGCGAGCGTTGACTGCAGTTGTGTATGGCGTGGGCAAAAAGCTCTTTGCCAGTACCGCTTTCGCCGGTTATGAGCACGGTAGTCGATGAATGCAATGCTGCCTGCTGCGCGAGGAACTTGACGTTTTGCATCTTGGGGGAAGAGCCGATTATACCGGCAAAGGTGTAACGGGCCGAATACAGGTTGCGAACCTCATTCCGGTAGCTGTTAAGTTCGAACATGAGATTTTCTACCAGGTCTTTCGCGTCCCAGATATCCATGAAGAGGCTGAAAGCAAAACAACCCACGACTGTTTGGTTGCTTATAAGAGGTAAAGCACAAGCTATCATGTTGTATCCGTTGATTGACCAATCGTACCCGACAACACCCTTACCGGTACGCAGTACCACTAGAGTCCTCGTATTTGGAGTAACATCGCCGATGTATTTTCCGACTACTTCTTCCTTTGACTTCTGTAAAACCCGCAAATAAGTCGAGTTAACCGAAACCACAGTACCTTTCTGATCTACGACTATCGCACATATAGAGGGATTTTCTGTTAACAACTCGATTACACCAAGACCTGTATCCAATGGCTCCATTGAGGATTCTCCTCCCATCCCAACTTTGCGGTTGCAGGGGACAATACGAGGTGACACTTTCAAGTGTTGTAGGGGTCCGTGTCAGAGAAGTTGCGCGGCCGAATGGTATGAACAAAGCGGGAACCCAAGAAGAACCATTAATGGCAGTGATTGTCACTGCACGACTTTATAATCATCCATATTCTATTATATCTGCATCTTGTCTATGCGTCAAAAGCAAGCTGGAAATCGGCTGGATGACCCGATAATCACGTCTATTGGGTTTGCTTATTAATGGTAGTTTTGCCTTTCTGACAAACCAGCGTGCATGGTTTCAGAGAAGTCAACCCTAACTTGGCCGAGAGTGTCTTTTTCCGCCTTTCTGCCTTGTTGACCTTGCCATCTCCCGTAATTCGAGGAAATAGAAGGGGCCGGTTTACAATGGCAGCAGAAAGGAGGTGAACACCATGGCGGTACAAGCTGTTACGGTTACGAGCGAGCTCATCGTGAACGTAGAAAACGGGGTCAACGCTCAAGGTAACCCAATCTTGGCAGCCCGACGTTACAGAAACGTTAAGCCTTCAGCGACGTCAGACGACGTTTACGCGGTCGGGCAAACCCTGGCAGGATTACAGGAGAAGCCGGTGGCTGGAATTCAGCGGCGGGATGTAGCAGACTTGGAGAACGTATAATGCCCTGAGAAAGGTTTAGATTAGAAAGGAGGTGAACGGAATGGCTCAAGAACGGACCTTGGAAATGACTTTTGCCAACGCTGCCGGTCGTAGGGTCACCATCAGGGTGCCCGATGCCAGAGCAGACCTTACTGCTGCCGAAGTAGACGCGGCGATGCAGCAAATAATCAGCAAGGGGATATTTACTTCCTCCGGCGGTGACCTGGTGGGTCAGCTGGGGGCTCGGGTCGTAACCCAGGATACGGTGGAACTGGAACTCTAGACGTGAAGCCCGGGGTTTCCCCGGGCTTCATTCTTAAAGAGAGATGACACTGATTAACGCTGATTAGGACCGTAACCATTAAGAGGACGATTCGCTTATGTAAATGACCTTTGGCGTGAGGCCCACACAAGGCGTGAGTGCAGTTGGCTTAATAGAGAATGTGGGTAATCGGGAACTGGTGAAAACTTTTCACAAGGTGGAGCACATTTCGGCATTCCTTTGCTGTATGCGTAAGATTGAGGTGTACGGGTAGGTAAATCGATTCTCGTTCTCGGCTCAGGGGGTGATGGAATGACAGACCTTTTGGTTCAAATCGGCAACTACGGTTTCCCAGCAGTTGTGTGCATATACCTTTTGGTCAGGATCGATAAGAAGCTTGAAGATCTGACCGGGGCGATAGTACAGCTGCGCGAGGCTCTTATCGAGGTTCGGGCCGGGGAGGTCTAAGTTCGAGCTCGCAGAACCTCTGCTACCACGTCTCCCATGTGTTGAGCACCGCGTTGGGCACTCTCCCGCGACAACTGGTCAGTGCCTATCTCGAACAAGAGAGCGGTGGGATACAGGTCCTGATTGTAATCGCCATGACCGATGAAGATGCCCCTGACAAGCCCGGGGTACACCGTGTCGGCATGGTTTTTTATTCGCTGGGCGAAATCCAGGTTAGATCCTAGATTAGGGTTCTGGCGTCCCACTACAATCATAGTTCGAGCTGTGGGCAGACCGTTGATCAAAGTGTAATAAGCTTCAGGCGGGGCCGAGTCCCGGTGGACATCAAAGATGGCGTCGGGACCTTCTTTAAGAAGTTGAAAGACTGTCCGGCGTGAACGGTAATATGCACCACTGTCGTGGGGTCCGTGAGTATTGTAACTGTGGGTCACGCTGATGCCGGAAGCCCTAAGACTGTTAGCCATATTCTCACCGACTTCGAAAATAGTGCCATTGCCGGGTATACTGGAGGTTCCGTCAGATATGGGATAAGACTCGTCCGAATGTGAGTGGTATATGGCCACGTGGATACCTGCAGCCTGGGCAGGAATCGCCTCTTTTACAGCCCAATGTTCTTTGATATCGATGCTACTGGAATTCCGGTCTTGGTTGAAAACTGATAGGGACGTCGGCCTGGCAACTGCGTCCCAGCCTTTCATTTCACAGATCTCGAAAACCCGGTTATCTTCGTTGATAAACACATCGCCGATGTTTATGGGAAATCCGGTTTGAAGCAAGACCTGACCTTGTTTGTCGCGCACAGTGTAATAATTACCTTTGGAAGCTTCGGTGGTACGAATAAGAGGTTTACGGGTCGGGGGACCGGTCCAGCGCATCAGCAAATACGCAGAAACGATGATGAGGGCCAGAATACCAAAAAAAATCAACAAAGTACGCTGCCGCAACACAAAAAGTCCTCCTCGTCATTGACCTGTTCATATTCTTTGATATATGCTTGCCAATTATTCTCGCGTGGTGTTCGTTGTGCTGCGATCCCGTCCCCGTTCTACGACCGCTTATAATTGCCAGCTAGCGAGGTACCTTTCCTGTTCCTCCGTCAGCCGGTCTATTTCTACTCCCAGAGAACGCAGCCTAAGCTCGGCGACTTTGCGGTCGATTTCCTCTGGTACGTTGTAAACCCTAGGTAGCAGCCGCTCTCGGTTCTCTAACATATACAGCAGGGAAAGGGCCTGCAGGGAAAAACTGAGATCCATGACTTCAGCCGGATGACCATCGCCTGCTGCCAGGTTGACTAACCGACCTTCAGCCAGAAAGTACAACCTGCGCCCGTCCGGCAACAGATACTCTTCTATGTTGTTTTTAAGCGTACGGCGTGATACCGCCGAGGCTTCTAGGTCAGGTTTTGACACTTCTACGTCGAAGTGACCGGCATTGGCTAGAATAGCGTTATCTTTCATTACCGCCATGTGCTCTCTTCGGATGACGTTTACGTTGCCGGTCACCGTGATAAAGACATCGCCTTCGGTCGCTGCCTGTTGCATAGGCATGACTTCAAACCCATCTAACAGGGCTTCGTTCGCTTTTATGGGATCGATTTCGGTGACTATTACCCGTGCTCCTAATCCTTTGGCTCTCATAGAAACACCTTTGCCACACCATCCGTAACCTGCTACGACAACGGTTTTGCCTGCCACCACTAGGTTGGTAGTCCTCATTATTCCGTCCCACACCGACTGGCCGGTCCCATAACGGTTGTCGAACAAGTACTTCATAAACGCGTCATTGACGGCCATCATCGGAAACAACAATGATCCTTCCCTTTCCATAGCCTTCAGCCGCAGGATCCCGGTAGTGGTTTCTTCGCAACCCCCCATAATCTTCCGCGCTTGCGCAGGCCGTTCCCTGTGGAGCATACCTACCAGATCACCACCGTCATCTATGAGAGCATCAGGCTCACAGTCCAGGGCCTTGGCGATGTGCATGTCGTATTCTTCAGGAGTGGCCCCGTGCCAGGCGAAGGCAGTCACGCCTTTCTCGACCAAAGCCGCAACTACGTCATCCTGCGTGGAAAGCGGGTTGCTGGCGCAGACCACCACTTCGGCGCCGGCTGCTCGCAAAGTTAGGGCGAGGTAAGCCGTCTTGGCTTCCAGATGCAAGCACATTGCGATTCTTTTTCCCGCTAACGGCTGGTCTTTTTCGAACTCGGTCTTCAGGATATTCAATACCGGCATGTGCCGGCTTACCCATTCGATCTTGCGGTGCCCGCTGGGAGCTAAGGTTATATCCCGGATCATAGATGGGCGGGATGTTTGGTCGACGGCAGTAAGCTTCATTATCTAGGTAACCTCCTCTAGCCAGCTTTGCATCCATTGTACAACAGCGGGCCGTTTTTTGCCACGCACAGCAGAATATCGCGTGTTGTGGCTCGTTACTCCCCCGGCCGTCAAGCTTTTTGGCAACGATTGATACGAGAAAAGCGGTTGCAGCTCAGCTCGCCTAAAGATTATAGTAAACTTAGCCGTTCCGATGCCTAAAAAAGAATGAGCCCTGGCCCCCACGACAAATGACGCGCAGACACTCGCGACACTTAACAGTGTCAACACCAGATAATGAAAATGAGGGCGGCTAACGCTCTCCATAACTTTAAGTTATCTGCGTTCATCAGCCCGGCACTCAGCTGACTGAAATTGTAATATGCCACTGGGTCCCGAAAACGCTCGCCGCTAATCAAAGACTTGAGCTGAGTGCCGGGTGTGTGTTAATCTGTGGCTTATTTTATCCTGTTGCGAGGTGAATACCGTGATAGAACCTAAGAACATGGGGATCGACGAGCTGCTTTTTCACCATATTGTTGAAGCAAACGAACAAACTCCTTACTACCGGTTGGTTGGGATAAAAACCCGAGCTCTGGCTCCCGGTTCGGCGGAACTGGTGGTTGAAATCGATGAGCGCCACACCAATCCTTTGGGCAGGGTCCATGGGGGATTGATAGCGTCTCTGGCAGATGCGGCCATGGGTAACGCTATCCGCTCGCTGGGCGTGAGAGGGGTTACTATTGACTGCACCATAAGTTTCCTGTCAGCTCCTCCCGCCGGGGCCCTTCTGGTCGGCAAGGGCAGGGTTGTAAAGGCGGGACGGAACGTTATTTTTGCCGAGGCTTCGGTTTACGCCGGCGAGGATGTGGTGGCCTGCGCTCAGGGCAGTTTCTTTAGAACTGGAGTTGCCGAGCTGCAGAAGAACCTGTCCGAGTGACAGAAAGGATAGAGAGAAGTGCGGGATATAATAAGTCTGTCCGACTACTGTGTCGTTGTTTTTCCATCGACATCTCAAGCGTTGAAGGCGGAAAAAGTCCTCAAATCAGTAGAGGCGGAGTTTGTGATGATGCCGACGCCTAGGGAAATTTCCACCAGCTGCGGTTTAGCGGTAAAATTTAGACCCCAGAAAACAGATGAGTACTGCCAGGTTCTGGCTGAGAGTCAGGTCTTGATTGAAGGGGTTTATCACATTAGCAGGGACGGCAAGAGGGCCGCCGTGGTAAAGATATTTCCTCAGGGATGAACTTCTGGACTGAAGGCAGCATATAATAGACTGAATCGTTGAACGAAGGGGTGAAGGGGTTGCGGGTGTTTTATTTCAGGGTGCCGGCCTTCTTAAGGAAGATATTGCTGAGGATCTGGGGATAATAAGGCTTGAGGCCAAAAAAGAAAGGGGACGAAGCTTTCAATATAAAAATGGGTCCGTCAGACGAGTGCACAGTGTACTGCGAATCCACAATCAGTCATAATTCTTTCATTGTAGGGACAGTGGCGAGTATTCGGTCAATACTTATTCCGGCATAGCTGTTGTTATACTGGATTCCAGCCTGCTCAGGTCTTCACGCGAACCCATGGCAATTAAGATATCGCCTGCCTCGATTTTGGTATTTGCCCGCGGACTAACGATTATGTTGTCGCCGCGAATGACGGCAACGATGATGACATTGGAGTCGTCACGGTTGATGTTGCGGATAGAGGTGTTTACCAGAGGGGAGCCCGGAACCACATTTATTTCTTCAATCTGTACTTCGATATTGTGGGTGGCAAACAAGGTGTCTACCAGCTGAACGCTCGCCGGTTTTAACATGGCTGTGGCCATGCGCTGACCTGCCAGCTGGGCCGGAGTAATCACGCGATCGGCTCCTGCCCTTTTTAGCTTGTCCACGGTTTCTTGGCGTTCGGCCCTGGCCACGATATGTAAACTAGGATTCAAGGCTCGGGCACTCAAAGTAACGAAAACGTTATAGGGGTCTTGAGACAGGGCGGTAATTATGCCTCGAGCCCGCTGGATGCCGGCTCGGAGCAACACCTCGTCGTCACTCGCGTCACCGGCCATGGCTACAATACCTTCAACTTGCAGGCGGGCTACCGTCTCGGGATTCTGCTCCAAGAGCACGTACGGGATGTTTTCACCGCGAATGATTTCCAAAACGCTCATGCCAACTCGTCCCGCTCCGCAAATAATGATGTGGTTGTTGAGGGCTCGAATAGTCTTTTCCATGGTATTTCTCCCCATCATGCGGTTGATCTGGCTTTCGATGGTTATACTGACGATGGCTCCCAGCGAATAGGCTACGACCCCTACTCCGGCTACGATCAATATCATCATAAAGATCCGCCCGCCAATGGTAACCGGAACAATGTCCCCGTAGCCGGTGGTGCTAAGGCTCACGATTGTAGCCCACACGGCAGTAAGCAAAGGCCAGTTTTCAAAATACATAAGCCCTAACACACCTACCACGATCACGATGATGAGGTAGGTGAGGGCCGTAATTAATTTAAGCCTTGCTTCGGACAAGTTATCACTCCATAATGGATGAGTGTATCCGAAAGATACCAGTTCTATTTTAACTTGTCGTCTTGTGAGATAAAAGGTTTTCTCAAGAAGAAAGTCCGATACCGAATATACCGCCCAGGCCTCCAGCGATGAGGCAGATGCACAGGTGCTGTAAGAAGGACTTGAAACCTGGCAGATTTGGGCTGAAAATTAGAGTTAGTACGAACATGACTACAAAAAACATGATGCCGAGAGTGATTCCTCCAATTAGTCCGCGGCTGCCTCTAGTTTTGGCTACATAACTGCCACCCACAAAAACGGCTATGATGAGGACAAGGTTAACCAGGGGGGCAAGGGTGGTTTCCTTAAGAGGACTGAAGTAAACTATGGCAGCTACCAAGGCCCCTAGTACCGCAGCCACGGTACAGGTCAGAAGAAGCCCTTTTAACTCTACGGATTTCATGATTGCCAAGATTTTCACCTCCAGTATGAACAATATGCAGGAGAGTTGGAATTATTACATGAGCCCAGGTTGATAGTAAAAGCGGGGGACCGAAACGCAAAAGAGGAGTTGTCCCTAATTTGCATGAAGGACACGGGGGTTGAGCAATGATAATTGCCACTGAAAAGCTAACCCGCAAGTACGGTAGACTGGTCGCTGTAGACAGCGTGGACCTCGGAGTTTACGAGGGAGAGATATTTGGGTTTCTAGGCCCCAACGGCGCAGGCAAAACCACTACCATTCACATGCTCTGCACTTTGCTGAAGCCCAGCGGTGGGGAAGCCTGGGTTGCTGGGTACAATGTCGAGCACGAACAGACCCTGGTGAGGCGGAACATCGGGTTGGTTTTTCAAGAACCCACTTTGGACGAAAATCTCACGGCCACAGAAAACCTGGTCTTTCACGGTATGATCTACGGTTTGACCGGCAGGTATCTCGAGGAGCGTATCAAAGAAGTGATGAAACTGGCTCTGCTGTGGGAACGGCGTAACGACTTGGTCAAGACCTTCTCCGGAGGAATGAAGCGACGCCTGGAAATCGCTCGTGGCCTGGTCCATTTGCCAAAGGTGCTGTTCTTGGACGAACCGACCCTGGGGCTGGATCCCCAGACTAGAAAACATATATGGGATTACATCAGGCGTACCCGGGAGGAGACCGGGACCACGGTCTTTATGACCACCCATTATATGGATGAAGCAGAGAACTGTGACCGCATAGCGATTATAGACCACGGGCGTATCATCGCCTGCGATACCCCCGATAATCTCAAACAAATGGTCAAAGGGGACGTGGTAGAGGTCACATCTTCCAAGGTACACCAACTGGCGGCCTTTTTGGAAGAACGTTTTGAGGTGAAGCCGGAGTTCATCCAGGACGGGCTTAAGTTCGAGGTTCAGCGTGCGGACGAGCTTTTGCCGGTTCTTTTGCAGCAAGCGGGGACGGGGTTGATTGAGAAAGTAAATTTTGCTAAGCCGACTTTAGATGATGTATTCTTGCGACTCACCGGTAAAAGCATGCGGGATGAGGACGCGGATCCGCGAGGAGAGTTCAGGCGCCGGATTGGAATGAGGCTCAGGAAAGGATGATGACTCGAACATGGGGTTAAAGCCAGACCTTGTAGCTGTGTACGTCATATGGTTGCGTGAAGTGAAAAAGTTCTGGAGAGAAAAGCTCAGAATAATCACTTCGATTGCCCAGCCGTTAATGTGGTTGTTTATTATGGGGGTTGGCCTCGGCAGCTCTTTTCGGAATCTCGGTTTTGACTACTTGCGGTATGTTTTTCCGGGAATAGTCAGCATGACCGTGCTCTTTGCTTCGGTGAACTCGGGGCTTGGAGTGGTCTGGGACCGGGAGTTCGGCTTTTTCAAGGAGATCCTTATTTCCCCAGTGTCCCGTACTGCCATCGCCACGGGTAAGATTCTGGCTGGTAGCACAACCGCTATCCTGCAGGGAATTCTTATACTCGTATCGGCTCCGCTCATCGGATTAGGTTTAACCCCTGTGCTTTTTGTCAAAGGACTTCTCGCCATGTTGCTGCTAGCTTTATCTCTTTCGTCGGCTGGGGTACTGTTTGGAGTCAAGATCAGCACGTTTCACAGCTACTCGCTGGTTATGAACTTTGTGGTGATGCCTATGTTTCTGTTAAGCGGGGCTGTGTTTCCCCTGCAGGGCGTTCCAAAATGGATAGAAGTCGCCGCTCGCTGGAACCCGGTTAGTTACGGAGTTGACGTGATGAGACTGGCAATCAACGGTTACGGTTTGTTTCATCCCAGCCTCAGCATAGGTGTTCTCTTGGGAATGGCGGTCATCATGGGAGCCGGAGCAGTTTATTTCTTGGGAAAAGAAGGATAGGAAACCAGTCAGGCTCAAGCCAGGACCAGCATTACGGTGCCGACGAGAAAGGAAATGATTCCAGCTACAGCCAAGTAAAGAAACTCGGGCAGATTGTAAGCCATCTCCAGATAATGGGCAACTATATCGTCATCCCTTTTTGTCTTGACATTTCTCTTCAATATCTTATGGCTGATGAATACTAGTACCGTTCCTAACAAAATCAACAAATACCCTAATTTCAGTTTCATTGCTGTTTCCACTCCTAAGTATTTTGAGGCTTTTTTACACATATGATTATAGGTGAATTGGGACCTGTATTCAATGAGCGAATACAAAGCCTGCCAAAAGGCCACAGTAAAAGTGGTAAATGTCGAGGGAGACAGCATTTGTGAAAGGAGGAAAGACCACATGAAGAGCATGGTGCTTAAGGTTAGGGGAATGACCTGTATGCACTGCAAGGCCAACGTCGAGCAGGCCTTGATGCAAATGTCAGGCGTAAAGGAGGCAGAGGTTCACCTGCAAAAAGGTGAAGTATCCGTCACCTTTGACGACGCTGTTGTTGACTTAGAGGAGATACGGGAGGAGATCGAAGAAATCGGTTACGAAGTCGAGGGTTAAAACATGGGTTAGACGAAACCCCAACAACTACCGATTCAAGATCATCTTTATCCCTACCAGCAACACAAGTACTCCGAATACCTTTTGTAAGGCAGAAGCGGGCAGGGCGGTTGCTATTCTGGCTCCGAAAAGTCCGCCTACGAACACCCCAAGACAGATCAGACCGGCAGCCTTCAAGTCCACAAATCCTTTTTGATAATAAGTCCAGGCTGCGAGGATACCGATTGGTGGCACCATAAGGGCGAGGGTAGTGCCCTGCGCTTGTTGCTGGGAGAAACCAAAAAGAAAAACCAGCGAAGGAATAATTACTATGCCGCCGGCTATGCCGAGCAAGCCACTGAGTACTCCTGCTACAAGTCCCAGTGCTACATACATTATGATGTCCATTCCGGATTACCCTGGTTCGCAAAAGTTTACAATACCTAACAATAAGTTAGATTTTGTAAACCCGGCCTCCCCATGACCAGGCTTTACACCTCCGTTTGAAATATTTCCTGGGGTGACAGGGAGACCTCGGCCCCGGGAGTCCCACCCGGACGGAAAAACAGCGCTTTATGGGCGCAAAACACGGACATATGGAAAACCACGGGGTTTCCGTCTTGCGTTGA
>NZ_JABUEX010000140.1:0-2902 GCF_013314835.1 Syntrophothermus sp. | reverse complement strand
AATAATCAGACCCGGGAGTGCAGCCGTGGTGGGGGGCGGCCACCACGATTTCTTTTCTCTCTCCCTGCCGGTAAAAAAGGGCATCCTGCGGGTTGTGTTTCTTGGCCATTTTTTCACCCGCTTTTTTGAGCAATCCTGGTTATCATATCATTAATTATTACGCAGAGAAGTTAACTGTTTCATTTTTGCTATCAGGTTTTATCAGAAGATAGCACCCTGACAGCAAAGCAGGCTTCAAGTTCACGCTCTCCGAGAGGCCAACTTTCTCGCCCACCCAGCTGGCAGGATGAACGGACCATGGCATCTGGAGTCCCGCCCGAAACAGTCACGTGCAGAGTCGAGGAGCGTCATCTGGCAGCCGAAGCCACCGTCTTCTTCCAGCTCCGCAACGCTTCCAAACGGCGGGGTGGTGCTGGCGCCCAGCCTGCAGGGCTCCCACCCGGAGAGGACGGAGTCGATTGGCGCCGCTGCCAGGGTGGCAATTGAAGCGCGCACTCCCAGCAGGGCACCCGGCGGTGCTCAGGGCCTGTGCCCTTCATCGTAAAAGCCTGCCTTCGCGTGCGCCTCACGCCAGCCGGCGCACGTTCCAGCAGTACTTTCTCCCGCCGGGCCGCCTCCGCCTCCCGTGCCCCGGGACGCCCGGGGCAAACAGATGCGGCTAAACCGCACTGCTTTCGTAGTGGCGGCGCAAGAGTACCTCTTTAACCTCTTTGTAAGGCGTGTACCGGGTTATCTCGCCGTCGTGCAGCCTGCTCTTCGTCGTGCAGCCTGCTCTTCAGATTCATCGCGCTCACCTGATCCGCGTCTGCTGTAAACTCGCACTTCCGGCACCTGAAGAAGTCGCCGCTGCGGTTCTGGGTATCCACCCAATGACACTTTGGGCACTCCTGGCTGGAGTAGGCCGCGTTCTGCGGGCCGGGGTCGGTGACGGAGTGGACACGGTTTTTGTACTCCAGCCGCTTTTTCATTATGCTCCGCTGCCAGATGCTCACCTTGCGGGTAAGGCCCTTGCTTTTGGCCTTGCCCCTCAGGTGGGCGAGGTCTTCGTAGGCAATTATCTTCGGCCGGCGTTCTTTGTAGAATTCGTTAAAGGCCCGGTTGATTTCGTTCTCGCACCTGGCCCGGTATCTCTTGTTCCTTTTGGTTTGCTTGGCAAGGCCCAGGTTGTGCCTCAGGATACGGCGGGCCTTGGGTGGGTCCTGCTTCAAAAACTTTCGGTAGAGAGTCCAAAGTTTGCCACGTTTTTGGCTTTTGTCTAAAATACGGTCGGACATTTCCCGCAGGGCCTTCCCGTATTCGGGCCGGTACTTCTTGCCGGCATCGTCGGTGAACACTTCCGTTACACCCAGATCAATGCCCACCTCTTCCTCGCCGGGCGGGTAGGCTTTTGGTTCCCTGGTCAGGTGGATTTCCACCGCCTGCTCGTCAGGCAACAATATCACCCGCAAGTTGCCTTCTATTGCGTGCACCCCGGCCAAAGGGATGATCACCCTTTCACCCGGGACCAGGGTAGCCACGGCAATGTACTGGCGGTTCCCTACGGTGAACACCCGGTACATCTGCTGGTCTACCACGAAGCTGCGCACCCTTTTGACGCGGGGCTTTTTGCCCAGAACGTGGCGGAAGGTGCGCTTTAAGTATTTTCTCACTTTCGCGCGGCCCTTCGCGTCCAGGTTTATCTTTTTGCTGGCTACATCCTCACCGGTGAAGACAGCCTGGATGCGTTTCCAGTCGCGGCCGTGCTTTTTATGCCTGTACAGCAGCCAGAAGGCGTAGTGCTTTTCTTCGTCGGTCATTCCTTTGTGACGGTAAAGGTGCTCCTTGACCTCGGCGATGGCGGCCTCCCACTGCCTCTCCAGGGTGTGGAGAGCGTCGTCCAGGGCCAGCTTCCACTGCCGGGCCTGGAGGCCGAAGCGGTTGGGAAGTCCAGCTTTCACCAGCTCGTCCCGCAACTCGCGTTTTTCGCCCAGGTAGTGCAGGTATTTGACGTGTTCGAATTGAACCAAGAAAGCGTCCTTCTGGCGGGCGTAGGCTTCGGTGGTCTTGACGATTTCAGACCACTTCTTTTTGTTCAGCGACAGGCCTTTTTGCTTTACCGTCTGCTGCACCGGACAGCACCTCCTTCACCGTTTTGATGAGCTTCCGGGCCTTGTAGGTTCTCTGGCCATAGAGCTTGGCCGCGAAGCGCTGGACGATGCTGATCAGGTCTTCGGTCAACTCCTGGGCCGGGGACATGTCTTCGGCCTTGTTAACCACCAGGATTTCACAGCCGAATTTGGCGAACAGGTCTTCGAAGAAATCGAAGCCGAACCGCACCAGGCGGTCCTTGTGAGCAACGACGACAGTTTTGACTTCTCCCCGAGTGACCATGCCGCACAGCTTCAGGAAATTCTTGCGCCTGTAATTGAGGGCGGAGCCGACATCGGCAAGTATTTCGTCCACGGTTAGCCCCTTGCCGGCGGCGAAGTCCTTCAGGTATTTCAGCTGGTCTTCCAGGTCCGGTTTCTGGCCGGCTGATGACACCCGGGCATATAAAACGATTTTCTTTGGTTCCTGGCGATTCTTTATGCCCAGTGCCCGGTAGAGCATTTCTTCAGTATACCTTCGTTTGTTAGTTGGGGTACGTAAAGCAACCAGTTACCTTCTTTATCCCAAGCGCGAAGAGTCGATACGCTGACGCCAAGTTTTTCGGCAAACTCGCTTATTGTATATAGCTTCATGAAAATCACCACCTGGTATTAGTTTATATCAGGCGGTGGTATTTGGCAATCCCTGCTTAAGATACTTGTTAGAAGGGAAAAAGCTGTTTTCTACCTCCTGCTGCCGGGGGATTTACCGGCCGGAGCCGGGAAATTTCATGATTTTTGCCTGGCTCTTTTTCCTGGTATAGGGGGTGCAGAAA
>NZ_JABUEX010000040.1:0-24432 GCF_013314835.1 Syntrophothermus sp. | reverse complement strand
TTTGCCGCCGGCTTCCTTCAGATTCCACCTCGCGATGGACACCCTTGCCTTAGGCTAATGGCTACTGCTACCTTCGCCGCTCGGGACTTCCACCCTATAGCCAGCGCCCATGCCGGGCGCACATAAAAAAAGGCAGACCCTCTGAGGTCTGCCTGGGAAAGTGAACGTACATGGGGAGGAATGAGCTCTCAAGCTATGGTATAGTAGGGGCTGGTTATTTAAACTCGTAGTAGAGTATCCCGTTGGGGTCAACCTTCTTCAATGCCTTGAGTTCTTCCTCAGTGGGAGGAGGCACTACTGGTACGTCTGTTTCTTCGATTTCCCAACCCGTATTCGCTTTTACTTCTTCGACTGTAGTGTACGGGAATATGCAGTCTAACTTGAGAAACTTCTCTCCGGCCGGCTTTCTGAAAATGCACAAGGGTGTTATCACCGTAAACGGCTTATCTACAGCCGGAGCAGTGGTAGCAAACTGTACGTGGGGCACAAAAGTTCTGGTATCATGCTGCGGCTTCCAAATGATCGTACGCTTAGTAACAGGAGTCAAAGTAGCACTCCCTGCTCCACCTGGCCCTCTCAGCTTGGGATGGTCATAGTCTTTTCCGCCTAAAACCGACATCGCAATACGCCCGGACTTGTCCATCTGCAGACAGGACAGGAAAGCTATATCGCCTTTGCCGGAAGCATAGAGGTCGAAAATCTCATCCAGCCCGAAGGTGGCTACCGAACCCTCATAGGTGTTAGCCGTCAGAGTCGATGCCACGTACGGAGGGTTTTGCCAGTTGTGGTCAACCCCGTCACTCAAAGTGACATAAGTGAAGTCTTTGCCTAGAGCCTTTGCAGCCTTCATCGCTACCATGGGAGTCGGCGAAGCCAGGCCATGGAATACAATATCCCCGTCTTGAATCTCACGAATGATGGCTACCGCCATCATTTCCGCTTTGCCGTAGTCCTTGCCATATTCCATGTCTAAAGCCTCCCTTCCAGCATTTTCGCCGCAAACTGGGGAACCTCGTCCGCCTTGACCGCTTTCTGGTAGGCTTTATGCGTGTCCCAGTCCACCGTGACGTACTCGGGGTAGCATATCCCGTGTTTCGCCCCACCCGGCAGCTCTACTACCGCCTCCACCAAAAAGTGAGGGATGGCCGTCAGTTTCGGCTCTTCCTGCATCCGGTAAGTGCCGACAATCCGTTCCGTTGTCAGTATTACCTTCTTAGCTGCCCGCGCCATCAATGGGTCCTGATAACTAGGTCCTAGTATCCTGGCATTTCCGTAAATGTCCGCTTCCTGCACGTGGATTATTGCGTAATCGGGCACTAAGGCCTTTACACATACTACTTCTTCGTCGCCGAATGGGCTCTTCATTACCTGGTAGAACTCAGGCCGAAGACCTACCAAATCACTTCCCCACATACCGCCGACCGGCATAAATGGGATTCCGTATGCTCCCGCACGGAGAGCGTGGATTATGGCAGTTCAGGAACCTTCGATGGCTTTAGCCTTCGGTTCCTCCTCCCCTTCCATAGCCTTCCGCATCCCCGGAGCCAGACCAGCTTCATTTTCGAGCCCAAAGAATCCGAAATAAGCTGTATCTGCCTGGCCCGTTGCGAACAAAACATCTGCTGCGATTCCCAGCGCCGCACCGCACACCTTGAGATCCTTCACCGGCCTCTGAGTCAGGGCCAGGGAAAACAGTAGTGGATTGCGGTGCATGCCGTTTCCCCCGATGGCAAGCAGCATGCCATCTTTGACCAGGTCTACGGCTTGTGACAGAGACACTACTTTCTCTTTCATGAATTGACCTCCTTTACTACGATATTGCCAGTCTTATACCGCCACTCAGTCAGTCCAGCTAGCTCAGAGCGCTCTTTTCTTTCTGAGTTGCATAGACCACCAAGCCAACGATCAGTGCTACGAAGCAGAAGAGGAAAGCCGACTTAAAGGCAGTAGCAGGGATAAGTTGAGCAGCCGTGGTCGGGTACTTCGCGATGATCGCAGCCATAACTTGCTGGAACACAGCTCCACCGACGAATACGAACACGTTCAGATAACCGGTAGCTGTACCCTGGATCTGTAAATCCACATTTTCTTTCAAGTTTGCATACATTACCACAAAGAATCCGCCGAAGAAACCGTATACGAAGAACAGCACCTTCAGGAACGCAGGAGACATGGTACTAGTCATCCATATCAGGGGTATCCAGGTCAAGAGGTAGATCAGGGTTCCGCCAAAAACCACTTTCTTCCTGCTCTTCAGTATCCGGTCAGAAATGATCCCTGACAGCGGGCAGCCAAAAATCATGCCTAGAGGGATAAGGCTCAACACCTTACCTGCGGCTGCTTTGTCCATTCCGTACACGTTCATCAGGTAGGGACCAGCCCACAGTCCCTGGAATCCCATGATGGTTCCGTATAGAATAAAGAACAGTACCGATATTGTCCAGAAGTTGTAGTTCCGCGAAATTATGGCCAGGGCTTGCCCAATGCTGAGCGATGGTCGCGTCGATCCTGCTACTACGGTCCCTTCAATCTCAGGTATGCTGGCTCCGCCAACTTCGTGCGGCTTGTTCCTTATGAACAAATAGGCCAAAATCGCAATAACCATCGAAATTACGCCTACTGAGACCATCGAGTTTCTCCACCCGATGGCGGCCATCAGAGCTACCAGAGGAGCAGCCGAAGCTAGAGATCCGATGTTACCCACGGCCAGCAATAGTCCCGAATAGGTTGCAAACTCGTTCTTCTTGAACCAGTCAGCCAGTATCCGCATAGCCGGTACATAGACGAAACCTACGCCAAACCCGACCAGGAATCTTCCAACAAGCGCCGTGCTAAACGTGCCCGCCATTCCGAAGATAATAGCTCCGATACCGGCAATGAACACGAACAGAGCCATGGTCTTGCGGGCTCCCCACCTGTCCGCCAAAATCCCGGCCGGCAACTGTCCCAAAGCGTAAGCGTAGAAGTACATCGATCCGAACAATCCCAAGGCCGTGGGAGCGATGTTAAAGGCTTTAGTCAGTTCCGGAGCCATCACGGCTGCCGAAGTGCGGTGGAAATACACGAAGAAATAAGCCAGAGCCACTACCAGGTATATGATGTACCGGTAAGACAGGGTTTTTTGAATCATCGCCTTGGTTACGCCTTTTGCTTCCGATATGATTTCCGCCATACAGACTCTCCTCTCTGAATTAATTTGCAGGACCCCGGGCTGTAGGCCGGGAGGAGGGGGGGATTCCCCCGACCCGCCCGGGGCTTATTCCTGCTTTTGCCTTGAGGTTAACAGAGTCCCTTACTTCTTACGGAGCGAGCCGGTTACGTCTACTGCCCGGAGATTTGCTAGTTCTTGTTCTGTGGGTTCCGGAATAACTTTTACGTCGGGTGATACCTTTAATTCCCATCCGGTATTTGCTTTGATTTCGTCGATGGTTGCATAGGGGAAGTAGGCATCTAGATAAAACTCTTTACTAACAGGATCCGGGCGCAAAATGCCTAACGTCGTAATTATGGCAGAGGGCCCTCCGCCTGGGAAACCGTACTTCTCACGGTCGTTACCGCCGTTGATATAACCGGGAGAGGAGATGTAGTCTACCTTATCTACGAAACGTTTCTTTTCGTGGGTTACCATGATGATATAACGCTTGCATCCAACCGCGATCTCGTTCGCTCCCCCGCTGCCGTTCAGACGTACCCGCGGTAAGGTGTACCTCCCGACTTTCCACGGCACCTGGTCTGGATCCCAGATTCCGGTCGTATTAACATTGCCGTACTTATCGATTTGAGCTGCCCCGATTATCCCCACATCGCAACGACCGGAAGCAACCAGGCAACCAAGAGCGTCAATGGCATTGGTAAAGCTGGTTGCGTTCGCGGAAATACGGTTGCACTCAATGCCCCAAGGGAGTCCTCCTACCGGAGTTGAGCCGAAAACTCCGCCCTCGGTAAAAGCCATCAGATTAGGAGCGTGGTTTTTAATCGCAAAATACCCGGCAAGCATACTCAAGCCTACACCGAATATGGCCAGTTCACCATCGCGCAGTTCCCTTCCGGTTACTATTGCCATGAATTCCTGTCTACTGTAATCCATCTCGTAACCTCCCTTCTTAAGTCCTTACACCTTATTGCCCGCTCTCGGCCTGAGCTGCCTTTTCCAGCTCAGCGATTTCTTCGTCGCTCTTGATCCATTTCCGGTACGGATCCATCAAAAAGGCGGTAGGAGTGTCGGTGAGTTTTTCGATCTTTTCTTTACCGATGACCTCTAAATATTCTTCCCTGGTGTTGTAGCTGTAGACGTACTTCTGCAGGTATTCCTCGGTGCCCTCAGGGGTTGCCAAGGCCTTGTTCATGTAGAACATGTGCTCTTCGTCGCTGTCATACACCCCGGTGGAGCAGGCTGGCCAAACTCCCAGCGGCCAGTAGACTACGGCATTGACCACTTCGCCCGGGATTCTGACCAGGTTCGGAAACTGTCTCATGCAGTCTGTGTCCACTATGAAGTCGGCCTGCAACACAACTTGCTTAGCAGCTCTCGACAATTCGTAACGGCTCCATTCCGTCCCCAGCATAATGGCGTTTCCGTAGATATCGGCCATGGTAACGTGGATCACTGCTACGTCGGGCTTTATAACTGGGAACGCCCAACACTTTTTGCCGGTAAAGGGGTCAATAATCTCAGGAGTCTTATTCTGGGCCGGATACTCGTCCGGCTTGTCTGCCCAACACCACTGCTGGTCGCAGCCGACGTTTACGGTAGCCGGTATGAAGGGCCAGTTTAAGGCTCCGCCCAGAAGCCTTAGCGGGATAGCTCCGTTGGAGTAGTCTTCAAGAATAGTTTGTCCGGTTTCCACCGCTCTTCTCAAACCGTTGGCAAACCCATAGACCTCCAAACCGCTGAATCCTACTTCGATCCTGCGAACGGCCCCCACTGCGGCCAAGAGGTTGGACTGCTGGGTATTACAGTTGGATATCAGGTTAAGGTCCTTTCTTCCTTGCTTTACCATTTCCCGCCCAAAGGCGATGGAATCAGATCCTACTGGCAAGGCCCCACCGTGGGCGTAAGTCATTCCGTCCCACGTGTACTTCTTTACAGCCTCTTGCATCGATATCAGCTTGTTACGCAACGGGTTTCCCTCCTTCTCGTTTTTTTTACTGTTTGCTCAATCAATGCGGGGGAATTAGAATAAGTCTGGGAGCTTATTTTAAAGTATTGTTACCTTGTGGGGCCGGGCTAAACCCGGCTTTTTTTTACCTCCTTTCCCGTGTGGAGTGCGTCCGGGCTTTTCAACGTGCTTCCTGCTCACCTCCCTGGCGCAATATTTCACATGCTTTCGCATTTTCTATGCTTCAGATCCCCAAGACCGAAACTCTACGAGACCAGTCCCTGGGGATATGAATTCTAATATAACCCCTTCGCTCTCAACAAAGGAAACGGTGATGTTAACAACTTGTTCAGGCCCAATTCCTTAACCGAGTGTCCGAACGCAAGACCCATCAACTGGGTGAAATACATTATCGGCAACCCATACCTGACTCCGCGCTCGGCCTCTACCAGTGACTGCCTGGTATCCAAATTAGTCTGGCATAACGGGCACCCGACCACTATTGCTTCGGCTCCCGCCTGCTTCGCAGCCTCCAATATTTTCCCAGATAGCTGGACCACTATCTCGGTCTGGCATGCAGCCATGCCCGCGCCGCAACACTCAGCTTTGTGGGACCAATTGACAGTTTCCGCTCCGAGAACTTTCAACAAATCATCCAATACCCTGGGCTGCTCCGGGTCGTCGAACCTGGTAAGCCCCCGCGGCCTGGTCAAGAGACAGCCATAGTAAGCCGCCAAACGAAGCCCTGACAGTGGCCGTTTCACCTCCTGGGCTATGGTTTCGAGGCCGACCTTCTCAACCAGAAACTGCAATACATGTGATGCCTCCACCTGTGAGCCTTGCGGGCTTTGCTTATTGGCCCCAATGCTTTCTTTCAGAGTGGACTCAGCCGTTTTTAGCCGGCTGTAACACCCGGCACACGGCGTCGTAACAGTAGTAAGCCCCATCTTTTCCACCAATCTCAGATTGCGAAAATTCAATTCCAAGGCCAGGGAATGATTCAAACTATGAGCCGCGCTGGCCCCGCAACAGTTCCAATCCTCTACCTCGTGAAGGACGAGGCCCAGGTGACGACAGACCACCTCTGTGGACAGTTGGTATTCACGGGACATCCCGTGGCCAGAACACCCGGGATAATATGCAACCTCCATCTTCTTATCCCTCCCTCCCCGGCCTGTATAACTTGAACAGCTTTCTTACCGCTCGCCGGTCCCTGACTCCCGGAACAAACGGCATCATTTTCCCCTTAAAGAACAGCCTCTGACCAAGCTTGACATCCTTTGTATATTGGCCGGTCTTTAGATTAAACCTCAGTGCCAGTTCTGCTTCCGACACTCTTCCGCGCTTAAACACTTGATCCAACATCAGCTTATTGAACAAAAACACATGGTTGGTTTCCGATACGAGTCCTTCGCCACAGCTCATTTCTCGCAGGTAATCCATGATCCTAGGTATATCAATGGCTGCCGGGCACCGGTCCTGACACAGGTGGCAGCTCACGCAGACCCAAATCGCCTTGCTCTGCAACAACGCTTCTTTGGCTCCTAGTTTTATAAGCTGAATCACTTGCCGCGGCGTGTAGTCCATAAGGTAGGCCGTCGAACATCCACCCGAGCACTTACCACACTCGTAACAGCAACTCAGGTCGACCCGGCAGTCATTTTCAATTTGTTCTTGTAACGTCGAGCTGGTAGCATCCAGCTGAATCGGCATCCCTTTCCCCTCCTAATTTCACACGGCTGCTTACCGGGAAAACAGGGCTATGACTTCCGCAGCCGCAGCCGCTCCCTGCTCTCGCGCCCCCGGTATATCAACAGGGAACCCGCTTCCACCGGCAAAGAAGACCCTATCCGCGCTTCTTACCGGGCTCATGCCGTCATCTTCCAAGAACCCGTACTCATCTGTCTTCGCACCGAACATCTTCGCAAGCTCTACCGTTTCCTTCCTCGCCACTGCCGCTCCCGCCAAAACGATCATGTCTACCCTTATTTCAATCGGGTTACCCATAAGCGTATCTTCCGCTCGGATTAACAGCCGTCCCGCGTCGGGTATCACCTTGGCCGGCCTACCCCTAACGTATCTAACCTTCTTGTCCTCAATTGCCCGGCGCACAAACTCCTCGTATCCTTTGCCTGCTGCCCGGATATCCATGTAGAAGACATAGCAAGCAGTGGTTGGCGAGAGTTCCTTCACCATAGCCGCTTGTTTAGCGGTATACATGCAGCAAATCTTAGAACAGTACGGGTAGCCTTTTGACCGGTCCCTGGATCCCACACACTTGAAAAACGCTATGGCCTTGGGTATGTTTTGGCGATATCCTAACTGGCGCCATCCCTTCAGCATTCCCTCGAATTCAACCGCACTTACAACCCCGTTATATGTCCCGTAGCCATATTCTCCGTAAGCCGACAGGTCAAAGTAGTCAAAACCGGTAGCTATCACGACCGCGTCTACGTTTACATCTGCAACCGTATCATCTGCGGTCTGTTTCAAACTTACTCTGAAGCCTTCACCGTCGCGCTGCCCCCCGACAACCGTTGTTCCGGTTTTGACCACGACTTTTCCGCTTTCCTCAATGAGCCTCAGGCTATTGGCCAACATGGCCGAAGTATCCTCGTTGCGTGGAAAGGTCCCTGCCAGAAGATTCAGGCGTCCTCCCAAAACTGACTCCCTCTCCACCAAAATCACATCATGACCGGCTTGGCCAATTTTGACAGCTGCTTCTATACCTGCCGGGCCTCCTCCAATTACTAGAGCCGTTTTGCCTGTGCTCTCCATAAACTAGACTCCTTTCAGTCCAAGTTTTTCCAGTACCCCGTTAAGCGGTACAGTATTGGCTTTGAAACCGAGCTTTTCTACCGGTACTCCAAGCGCTAACGCTATGAGTTGACCTAGGTCGATAACCGGAATATTGATTTCTCCATGACCGTTCTTGGCCAGGTTGGGTTGTTCCCTGTCTAGAGCCACGTTACACCCTGGACAAACCGTGGTTATGAGTTCTACGCCCGCTTCTTTAGCACTTCTCAGTTTCTTGCCCAGGTGAGGCTGCACCACTTCTTCTCGGTGGGTAAATCCCCTTCCCACCGAATAGCCACAGCAGGCCCTTCCCTCCTTATACGTAACAGGGGTAGCTCCCAAGATTTCAAACAATTCTTCGTGGAAAGTTGGCAGATCGCCGTCGTCAAGGATTTCGTACTGCTGGGCCAGGTAGTGACACCCGTAATGGGCGGCCACCCGCAGTCCATTCAAAGGGCGTACCACTTTTGAAGCAATCCGGTCTTTTAAACGGTAGTATAATTCCTGAACGTGAAAGATGTTTGTCCGTCCCTTATACTCGTAGCCCCACCGTCCAATAAGATCGTTCGCCATTTTGAGATAATCCGGATTATGCAGAAGAATATGTGAAAGCTCCTTATTATACCCGAAACACCCGTTACAAAAGACGTAGGTATCCAGCCCCTTGGCTTCTACTAAGGCCAAGTTTCGAGCGGTAGCCGCCAGTGACACTTCTGGCAAGTACCCAGAACAGGTCAGGAGATACCCGGAACAACATGTCTGGTCCGGATCCATTACTACTTCAATACCCAAAATCTTCATTATCTCTTTGATTGCATTTTCGGTACCGGGATACTCGAGACTTCCGGTACAACTGCGAAACAGGAATATCTTTTCTGGAATCTCGGGTATCCTTTTTTCTACCGGAATCACTCTAGCTTTATTCATAAATTATCCTTCCTTCCCGGTACTTGAACTCCACAGGTTTTTCCTTGCTTTCATCCAGAGCCTCGAGCCACTCTGTGGTACCGGTCAAATCGAAAAGAGCCTGGTACTCGCTTCTGGCTTTGTCCGAAACCTCCGGCCAGGGGGTCATTCCTGCTTCGCTACGAATCTTCATAACTCTTTCCTTGCCCTTAGCACCCGGAACAAAGGTCATCGCGTCTTCGCGGGCTTTCAAAGCAAAACGCTTGAAAGGCAGCACGTATTTAAGCCCGAAGTTGTGTTCGATGGCCTTGTAGCGTATCTGCATCATCAGTAACGGGTAGTGTATGTCGCTCGGGCATACCCTGTAACAGTTAGCACACCAAAAGCAGCGCCATATCTCTTCACTCTGAACCAGGCGAGACAGATTGCCCATAAGGACATCCCGGATGATCTGTCTTGGGTTATAGGAAGGGGTGATAGCCGCCACCGGGCAGTTTCCCACGCACTTTCCACAGGTCAAGCAGGCATCGAGGTTGCCTACCAAGTTATACCTATCCACTATTCTGTCTAGTCCCTGCACCCACTGGGTGTCGCTTTCTCTGGGCACAGCCATCAACGCTCCTCTGTCTTGAGTTCTTTAGGTTATGTATTTCACAATTACCACTTCCGTTATGTTAGCGTTGCAATATGCGTGCCAACCTAGACAAAAAAGAGCTGAGGTGGCACACTGCCAAACAGCCTGCCGTCTCAGCGTTGTGCAAAAAACCAAAACTCAACCTGTCAAAATAAAAGTGTCAGTTTATTGGACACCTGTCTAATAAACTGACACTTGAATTGACATCGGTAGGCTTGATTTTCTAGTCGGAGATACTGGGTATCCCTAAAGTCCGCAGTTTATAATACAAAGTGCTACGGGGAATCCCCAGCATCTCTGCCGTTCTCGCCTTGTTGTAACCGCACTCCTCCAAAGCTCTCATGATGACATCCCTCTCGGTCTTGGCCACCGCCTCTTCCAGGACCTCTCCCGCCATCAATACTTCCTTATCCTTAGTTCTCGAACCGTTGTTCCCCGGCCTCAACATATCCATTACCCCCGCTTCCTCCAGCGAATGGAGGGTTATTAAGTTTCCTTCCATCAGTATTATTATACTCTCGAGAACGTTACGTAATTGACGGACATTACCCGGCCAATCATAATCGACTAAAACATCCAGTGCCTCATCATCTATGCCATCAACTTCCCGGTCATAGTCTGTCGCCAGTTCGTTTATAAACCTTGCCACCAGACCTGGTATATCCCCTTTTCGTTCTCGCAGGGGAGGAATCTCAAGGGTAACCACGTTAAGCCGATAGAATAAGTCCTCTCTGAACCGACCCTCCGACACCATTTCGTGTAAGTTGCGGTTAGTGGCCGCTATTAAACGCACATTGACCTCGATCGGATTAGTTCCGCCCACACGATAAAACCGGCCTTCCTGAATAACCCGCAACAGCTTGGCCTGCATCTCCAGAGGCAGCTCGCCAATCTCATCCAGGAAAATAGTTCCGTCGTGGGCCAGCTCGAACTTCCCCGGCTTTCCCTCCCGCTTGGCCCCGGTAAATGATCCGGACTCGTACCCGAACATCTCACTTTCAAAGAGAGTCTCTGGGATAGCGCTGCAGTTGATCTCCACGAAAGGACGGTTAGAACGCTTACTGTTTTGGTAAATAACCCGGGCCAACAGTTCCTTGCCGGTCCCGCTTTCTCCTTGAATAAGAACAGTAGCATCAGTGGCTGCGACTTTGCGAGCCTGTTGCAAGACCCTCAAAGTAAACTTATCAGCAGTGTAAAAAACATCTTCCGAACTGGGCTCGCTTTGGCGAACCCTTTTTTCCAGCTTCTTCACCTTTGAATTAGCGTAGTGCAATCTATCCAGCAAACTCATGGTCTGGGTAACATCTTGAGTGGTACACACCACCCCGATGACATCCCCTGCCGGCGTAATAACGGGAACTGCATTCCTGATCGCATACTGCTGGGGTTTAAGTTCAGCAAGAACATTGCGCTGCGATTTGGCCTCTTTCAGAACGCTCTCTATTAAGCCGTCATCATATATCTCTTTAAGGCGTTTGCCAACTACATCGTCCGCCTTGAGCCCAAACATTCTTTCCGCTGCCTTGTTCCAGTAAGTTATTACACCGAAGCAGTCCACAACCTGAATCGCTTCAGTTATATTATCCATAACCGCCTGCATATGACGCCCAATTACCTCCAATTTGTCGGAAAAACCATTGCAGACGTCTTTGGCAGTCAATATACCGACTACAGTCCCTGTCTCATCAAGTACAGGCAACCGGCCTATATGGTGCTCCCTCATAACGTCACGGGCAAGAACCAGGTCTTCCGTAGTCGTAGTAGTGAAAACATTTCGGTGACATACGTCGATTATAGGTTTGTCTTGAGGCAAGCCATCCGACAAAATGCGCACTAAGTGCTCTTTCGTTACCAATCCTAGCAGCTTGCCGTTACCTTCAACCACTACGACCTCTTCCCACCGGTTCTGCAGCATGGCAGCGATAACCTGCTCCAAGGTCTCGTGGGGAGAAGCGGTGCCAAAGCGCTTTGTCATTGCTTCGCCTACCTGAAGCTCGCTGATTCTCAATACGGGCATCGAACTCGCCTCCTTTCGCTCAGGCCTGCACCAGCATGATTATGATATAACGATTCTTGTAACATTACAACCGGTAAAAGCGACAGAAAATGAAATCTTTCACAAAACACAGGGGGACGGTTCTCCTGTGCTAAAGAACCAAAAACACGGGGGGACGATTGTATCGTGCCAAAAGAAAAAAAGGCACGTTAAGCATGCTCAGGAGGCTAAGAGAAAAGAGTAAATCCCAGTAACACAAGAGAACCGTCCCTCTGTGCGTTGGGCGTGTGTGCATCTGTGGCTCGTTTTCGGAGCACAATAATAAGAAAAAGAAAGGGGTCAAGCTAATGTCGAGAACAATGACCGAATGCATGGTTAATACTTGCGCGTACTGGGTGCCGGGCAACAGCTGCTCCGCTGACACCATCGAAGTAGTATCGTCTGGCCCCGATGCTAGTTGTTCTACCTTCACCCTGCGGTCCTCCGTGGAAGGACCAGAAATGAAGATCCTCCCCCAACACACTACCAGCTCCCTCACCCAGGGTTCGGCCAATCCTGAAGTCCTATGTAGCGTGCGGCAATGCCGGCATAACCGAGACGGATACTGTGAGGCCGACAATATCAAAATAATGGGTAGTACCGCTCAACGCCATTCTGATACTGAATGTGACATGTTCGAACCGGCCTAGAAATGTTCGGATCAATACTAAACCTGCACCAACTCTACAGTCTGGTGCAGGTTTAGACCTCCAATTCGGTTTCCGTGCTGGCCTGCTGTTACCAGAACCTTTATAGTGTCGTTGCCCGGCCAACATTATAAAAAGGTCTTAATAACCATGGGAATAACCGTTTTTGCAACCTCGGGGTTGGCTCCGCCCGATAGAATAAACAAGACCGGCTTGCCTGCCGCGAATTCCTTGATGGCCTCGGCCAAATGTTTGAACGATATCTCGGTAAGCGCAAATCCTCCGTAATCGAGAATATGAGAATCATGTCCGAATATGATCATCAAAATCTCGTAATCCCAAGATCTCGACAACACCCGGTTTAGAGCATCGATGAAATCGCTGTCTCCGCCACTTCCCAGCCCGATGTCGTAGTTGTTGAGCTCCGGATCTTCTACTATGCGCCAACTCCCGGAATGGAAGTTAACGTGAATGACGTCCGGATCAGCGCCGATCAAGTCCCTAGTACCATCGCCGAAGTGCGGGTCCACATCTATTATCATCACTCTCTTGATCCCGAGAGCCCGAAGCTTTCTTATAGCCATTACCGCGTCATTGTAATAGCAAAAGCCCCAAAACCTGTCGTACCCGGCGTGGTGACCCGCTGCCCCCACGAAGCAGAAAGCAAATTCCAAATCCCCGGTCGCCAAACGTTCTGCTGCTTCCACTACTCCCGCTGCCGACAAAAGAGCAACATCATGATAGTGTTCAGCTTTGACCATAGCTATATGTCTTGCGCTGTGGCACTGGTTTAACAGTTCTTCTGTTTCTTGAGTAATCGCGGGGGTGAATAACCCTATCTTGCCAGCTTCGATCAGGTCGGTTATGGCATTGAAGGCAGGCTCAACCCGATCCCGAAGCACCGAGTGCCCCCTCAGGGAAAAATCAGGATGATACCAGACTCCAGCCTTCATTCCACAAGCCTCCTCTACCCGCCCCAGGGGCCAACCGTACTATTTCTTGGCTATTTTTTCCGCTATGTTAGCGGGTACCTCTTCGTAATGAGAGAAAGACATCTGGAACTTGCCCCTGCCCTGGGTAATTGACTTCAGGTCAATGCTGTAGCGGGCCATCTCCGCCAGGGGCACCTGGGCTTTCACCAACTGGTTCTTCCCTTGTGGCTCCATGCCCAGAACCCGGCCCCTCTTACTGTTCAAGTCACCTATGATGTCCCCCAGGTACTGTTCCGGAATCAAAACCTCGACATTCATTATCGGTTCAAGCAGTACCGGCTTTGCCTGTTCCATGCCCTTGCGGAAAGCCAGAATAGCCGCCAGTTTGAACGACATTTCGGACGAATCCACAGGGTGGTAAGAACCATCATAGAGCGTGACCTTAACGTTCGTAACCGGGTACCCTGCAAGAACCCCCTCGGTCATGGCCTCCCGCACGCCTTTTTCAACTGCCGGGAAGAAGTTACGCGGTACCGCTCCCCCGAATACCGACTCCTCAAAGGCAAACTCGGCATCGGGCAGCGGCTCGAGTTTCAGCCATACATGCCCGTACTGACCGTGCCCGCCGGTTTGTTTCTTGTGCTTTCCTTCTACCTGAACCATTGCCCGTATGGTTTCGCGGTAGGGTATCTTCATCTCGGTGGTGCCGACATCCACGCCAAATTTGCTCTTTAATCGTTCTACGATTATATCTGTATGCGTTTCGCCCATAGTCTTCAGGATAGTCTGTCGGGTCTCGGTGTTCTTTTCCATAGTAATAGTAGGATCTTCTTCCATCAGCCGCTGTAAAGCACTGGAGAGCTTGTCTTCGTCCCCTTTGCTCTTCGGCTCTATCGCCATCGCCAGGGTAGGCTGTGGGAATTCAATTCCTTTGAGAATGACAGGTCGGGCCTTATCCGTGAGCGTGTCCCCGGTAGTGGTAACCGACAACTTGGCAACAGCGGCTATATCCCCCGCTTTCAGTTCGGGAACCGCGAACTGTTCCTTGCCGCGCATCACCAGAAGGTTGCCGATCCTCTCCTCTTTTTCCTTATTGGCGTTGTAAACCACGGAATCGGCCTTCATGGTTCCGGTGAAGACCCGGAAGAAATTGAGGCGCCCTATATAAGGGTCGGCGATAGTCTTGAACACCAAAGCGGCCAAGGGTTCTGCACTCACGTCTTTGCCCTTGACATCGGAATGATGGCTAGGATCAGGCATGCAATCGACTATGAAATCCATCATGGGCTGGATTCCCATGTTGTTCAAGGCCGAACCACAAAAAACGAACACAGCGGTACCGTTAGTCGCAGCGCCCTTTATCCCCCGCTGGATTTCCTCGTCGGTAAGTTCCTCCCCTTCCAGGTACTTGTTCAAAAGCTCATCATCGCCTTCAGCTGCAGCCTCGACGATCTGCTCCTTATAAGCTTCAACCTGGTCCGCAAGCTCCGCAGGTATCTCAGCTTCGGTCATCTTTCCGGTTCCGGGCTCAAACAACAAAGCCCTCATTTTGATCAGGTCCACTACACCCTTAAAATTGGCTTCAGCCCCAATCGGGATCTGAAGTGGCACTATGGGCTGGGAAAATTTTTCTCTCATCTCTTCCAGGGCTTTTTCAAAAGAAGCGTTCTCCCTGTCCATCTTATTGATAAACGCTATACGAGGTAAATCCCCACATTCTTCCCAGTAAATCTCGGTCTGAACCTCGACACCGGCAACAGCAGAAAGGACTACGATCACGCTGTCTGCTACCCGCAGCGCTCCTTTGACTTCACCGGCGAAATCGGCAAAACCTGGGGTGTCGAGCACGTTTATCTTTAATCCCCTGTATTCGCAGGGAACCAGGGTAGTATTAATAGTAATTTTGCGCTTTATCTCCTCAGGATAAAAGTCTGCAGTGGTGTTTCCGTCATCCACCCGGCCGAGCCTCTTGATGGCTCCAGTCTGGTAAAGCATAGCCTCAGTCAGGGAGGTCTTTCCCGCCCCTCCGTGGGCGATGATGGCTACGTTTCGTATCTTTTCCGTGGGGTAAACATTCACAAACATTCCCTCCTTGCCTATCTATAAGGAATTTCCAAAATCCCATTAATTATAACTGATCTACTTGCGAGTGAAAATAGAAAAAACCCAGTATAGCACCACTGCTAGGACTGCCAACACGGCCAACTGAACCAAAAACTGGATCCTCAGTACATCCAATAAAGTCAGGACAGTTCCAAGAATCACGGGGATAAGCACCGACTTGGATGAAGGTCCGCCGGCGTAGTCGGGGTTTTTCCCTTTCTCGAACAACCAGTTCAAATTGAACAGTAGCAAGAAAACCAGAATATTCACTATCAACTGCAATCCAAATAACACTACAACATCTCCTATAGCTTAGCTGATATCGATGTAAGGTTGAAAGCGACGTCTAAAATCCTCGATAAGCTGGTAATCCGTCAAATCAAAGTGAATGGGCGTAATCGATATATACCCTTGGTTGACAGCCGCTACATCGCTGTCGGGATCCTGCTCTTCTCTTATAACTTCTCCCCCCAGCCAGTAATAAGAATTACCGCGGGGATCCTTTCTCTCCTCAAAAAGGTTTTCGTATCGCCTGACCCCGAGCTTGGTAATGCGTATACCCCTTATCTCAGAACGGGGAAGGCAAGGCACATTAATGTTGAGGATTATGTCCTTGCCGACACCTTCTCTGTGTAAAATCCGCAAGACCAGCCGGGTAAAACGGGCAGCAAAAGAAAAATCCTCGTTGGGATTAAAAGAATCGAGTGACACTGCCACCGAAGGAAAACCCATAATGACCCCTTCTAAGGCGGCGGAAACAGTACCGGAGTACAGTACATCTGTACCCAGGTTTGCTCCCCGGTTAACTCCAGATACCACGTAATCCGGGGTTTTCGGGATTAAAGCGCTGATCCCCAGTTTGACACAATCGGCCGGGGTGCCGTCGATAACCCAGGCCAAAGCGCTTGAACCTGGAACCTCGACCCTTTGCGCTTTGATAGGGCTAAAAACCGTTATAGAATGGCCTGTTCCGCTCCTTTCCCGGTCCGGAGCCACCACATATACCTCGCCCATTTTTTCCAATTCGCGTAGCACAGCCAAAATTCCGGGAGAATCGATGCCGTCGTCATTGGTCAAAAGAATCCTCACTCAGCAGATACCCCCCGCGGTAGCAACATGATACGACTAGGTGGCCAGTATATCATGAAAGCCTTTCCCATAAGATGATCCTCCCTCAGCCAAGCATTCCATCGGTGACTGTCAAAGCTGCTGTTTCTGTTGTCTCCCATAACAAAAAGGCACCCTTCCGGAACAACCACCGGTCCATAATCGTACATCGGCGGTTCAGCCAGGTAAGGTTCTTTCAACGCCACTCCGTTAATAAACACCTTTCCATCCCTTACCTCCACGGTTTCCCCGGGAAGCCCTATAACCCGCTTGATAAACGGCCCTTCCTGCCCTAGTTCCTCTGGGGGCGTAAAAACCACTATATCCCCTCTGACCGGTTTTTTGAAGTGGTATATAAACTTGTTGAGCAACACCTTGTCCCCAATCTGCAGAGTAGGTATCATGGATCCGCTGGGTATTTCCCGACCTTCGATAACGAAGGCCCTCAGAACCATGGCCAACAAAAACGAAATTATAATTATGCTGACGAATTCCCTAACAATGCCCCGCAATTCTCTCCCCATGAAATCTTCCTCCTGTTCTATATTTCGTAGATGTTGATAGTCATCTCTTGCCCGTCGCGGTCTTTGGTGAGGCCGAAAAGCACTTTCCTGTCTTTTAAGTGCTTGTTGAGAAAATCTACGACCTTAACTAGTTCATCGTTGGCCCGGAAAGTCTTGCGGGCTATAAGTTGGAGACCGTTTTGCTCCCCTTGATTATTATTCACTTCCCAATCCTCCTGCTCCACAATGGCGTTACCTAATCGGCCCCTTGATCAAAGCAAAAGCCTCGGCTCTGGAGGCCGGGTTAGTCTCGAATATCCCGCGTACCGCGGAAGTTACCGTCATAGAACCGGGTTTGTTGACCCCTCGCATGGTCATGCACATGTGTTCGGCCTCGATTACGACCGCTACTCCCCATGGCTGTAATCTCTCCATGATGGAATCGGCAATCTGGCTGGTTAACCTCTCTTGCAGCTGGGGTCTTTTGGCAAAACCTTCTACCACCCTCACCAGCTTGCTTAGCCCGGTAATGCGGCCCTTCCGGGGTATATAAGCCACGTGAGCCTTGCCGTAAAAAGGCAATAGATGGTGCTCACACATAGAATACAAAGGGATGTCTTTGATAAGAACCAACTCATCATGGTGTTCCGTGAACAGCACCTGCAAATGTTTGCTCGGGTCCTCCTCAATCCCGCTGAAAAGCTCAGCATACATACGAGCTACCCGCCGGGGAGTATCGCGCAACCCCTCTCGATCCTTGTCCTCCCCTATGGCTTCGATGATCATTCGAACTGCCTTTTCAATTTTTTCGATGTCCATGACTCATCTTCCTTCCCAAACGCTGCTTCAATCAGGTAACCCTTAAATACTTATGTATTTGAGGAATAACCCTCACGTCCTCTAGGTGCTTTAAAGCATCGAGCTGCAGGTCAAACAACTTCTCAGCTTGTACAGCTACCTGGCTGGTGACCAAGCTGACTGGCTGCAAGACCAAAGGTATAGTGGCGTCAACTTCTGCAATTATCCGAGCAACTTCTCCTATCTCCCAAGGTTCGGTTGAAGGAGTCACTACAACCTTGACGTAAACCGGGCGGTAAGCAGCAAGCTCCAAGAAACGCTTGTGAACCGGGAACAGATCGATGCCAATCGCACTGGGCAATTTGAAATCCATACTTATGACAGCGGTGAATTCAAGGATATCGACCAGGTTTTCGACCAGGGTGCCATTTGTTTCCAGTAGTATCCTGTAACCCTTGCTCACCAATATAGGAGCTAACCTTTTTAAATAATCGGCCCAAAGCAAGGGTTCTCCTCCAGTGAGACTAACCCACCGGGTATCAAAGTTCGCAATAGCCTTCACAACATCAGAAATTGAAAGAGGATTGGCATACTCACGAAAATCGTTTTTCGAGCCCGGCTTCAAAAAAATCTTGCAAGATGGGGTTTTAGATAAGCTCCCCACAGTATCACAATACGGACATCTAAGATTACACCCGCAAAACCTTAAAAATATCTGCCTGCTTCCGGCCAGGGTGCCTTCTCCCTGTATGCTCTCCGTAATCTCTGACAAATAGGCTTTCACAGCCCGACTCCTCTCACTTTACATCTTGCAAGATAAATCCCCATCATCTCTTCCCTGAACCGGCTCATCACGTCTTGGGCCATCTGCCTAGCATCTATTATACCAAGATCTTTCAAGCCCACGGTTTTAACCGGGGTACCCTCGGTATCAATGTTTAGGCCGACATGAATGAGAGTGGAAGCCAGCGAGACAGTAGCGATTGAAACCGACAACTTGCCTTCCCCCACAAAAAGATCATCGCCTCGCCGTATCACCCTTGACGTAAGCCTCTCTTCCAACCACTCTTTGATTATAGTTATCAGCATTCTCTGCCGCAAAACCGCTCTTTCCAGATCCGTATCAAATTTTTCGACGATGAAATGCAGCATAAGAGGACTGTATATCCACTGGCCCGACTTCACATCGACCAAATCCACCATATGCGACAACTCCACCCGGCACTCCCCAGTAAAGCTCACAACAGCATCGCCCAGAATAGAGAAATTCCGATAAATCCAGTGTGGTGACAACTGGCTCCCATCATATGTAATCCTCTCTTCGATAAACCTCGTCTCCATTTTCCTCCCCGCTTTCTCCTTGTAGCCACAGATTCACACTGATGTTCACAGATAAACACTGACATACAGAAAACGAGACAAAAATGAACATAATGTAGCTTCTTCACCTGAAGACGCTGTAACGCATTTCTCAGTATTAAAATCAGCCAAAATCAGCGTTAATCAGCGTCTAAAAACTAATCTGTGCTAATCAGCCCGGCACTTAGCTGGCCGAAATTGTGCAACGTGCCAGCTTCTCTTGATAACGATATTCATCTATCAAGGCTTGAGCTGAGTGCCGGGTCTGTGTTCATCTGTGGTTCTTAAATCGAGATTCTCCCTAGCCTTAGCCAGCAAGCGGCACGAAGCACAAACCCCGCAAGGACTTGGCCCGTCCTCGTAACAACTCCAGGTGTAATCCAGGGGTATGCCGAGACGGATGGCTTCTCTTAACATCTCGGTCTTGTCCATTTCCATGGTATAAGAGATGACCCGAACCTGATTGCGGGTCGAGTAAGAAAGGCTACGATTAACCGCAGACACGAAATCCGGGCTGTTGTCGGGAAAATCAACCGCTTCCTCACGGTTAAAACCGACCAGTACGGCTTCGGCTCCCATTTCCTCCGCATAGCAGGCGGCGATATTGATAAAAAGGCCGTTGCGGTTGGGAACCCATACTTCACGGCTGCTCCTCGTGGACCTTTCCGCTCGGGTCAGCCCGGAAGCAAAAGTTCGCAAGAATCCCGCTTCGACCACCCTGTGGGGTATGTTGTAGAAAGCCGCTATACGACCGGCAGATTCGACCTCCCGAGTCCTCGCTTTTTGCCCGTAATCCACGGTCAGTGCTAAAATAACCTCCATATCCCTTAAAGCCAAAACCGTACACAAGGTAGAATCTAAACCGCCAGAAAGAAGAGTAATTGCCTTCATCATTGTCCATCCCTCCTGAAAGTGGCCCACGCTCGCGGAGACTCGCGCACGGTTACCTTTTCAAGAATTACTCCCGGAGCCTCTAACCGAGCCTCGATGTCCTCGAATATCTTCTTTGCCAAATTTTCGGCTGTGGGAGTGACCCGGTCAAAAGGGGGCACATCGTTTAACAATGAATGATCATAGCCGGCCACGACCAGATTAACAAGTTGTTTCAGTTTTCGAAAATCTATGAGCATCCCCTGCGGATCGAGATCGTTGCCCCTCACGGTAACCTCAATCTGCCAAGTGTGGCCGTGAACCCGGGCACATTCACCTTCGTAATCTCGCAACTGATGGGCTGCGGCGATCTCCACCTGTACTGTAACCTGATACATGGTACCCTCCACCCTTAAGATGTTTAAATTCTATCATGTATCCCATACCAAACTCCAATAATATCGTACCAAATTTAACCCGCGCCTACTTATGAAAAGGGCGTATCACTTGTTAATCAAAACACGAGCGGCAACTGCCATAAGCGCCACGCCTATGATGTCCGTGTAAGCGAAAGGGGATTTTTTGACCCCCATCAAGCCTAAGTGGTCGATGAGGACTGCAGTCAGTGTCTGAGCAACAACGATTGCGGTAGTAGCGTTTGCTACCCCGACTTGCGGAATGCTACGGGCCACGGCGTAGATTATAACGACATTCAGTAGTCCACCCATGTATACGTACCAAGGGGCTTGTCCCGCTTTAACTAAACCGCCGAATCCTATGCCTCCCAGTAATATTACGGCTAAGACGGCTACAGTTCCAATAACGTGAACGATGAACGTAGACTCCCAAAGTCCCACTACCTTACCCAAGGCAGCGTTTATTGTACCCTGCACAGCCATCGCTGCTCCAGCCAATAAGGCTACTGCCATATACAACCACTTAATCACGTCGAGCCGTTCCCTTTCTTTTGCCTAATCGACTTAGGTTTTAAAAGTTTCACTTCCTAGTCTTTCACTGGAGGTATCAGATATACGTAACAACCACAATCATTCCGACTCCCAGCCAAAAACCTAGATGGCTGGCTCTGGTTCGCAAACGTAAAGCACCGGGAATAAGATGATAAAAGACTAGGTACAACATAGCCCCAGCCGCAACTCCCAGCAAAAACGGAAGGAAAGCGGGAAAAAAGGCAATAGCGGCTTGCCCAGCGATGGTCCCCAAAGGTGTTATGGTGGCTACCAGCAATACCTGTAAAAGAACCCTGACCCGGCTTACCCCTCCATTAAGTAAGGGAACTGCCATTGCCATGCCCTCTGGGATGTTGTGGATTCCCACGCCCATAGCTATAGCCATTCCCGTTCTAACTTTAAGCCTTGTACCCAGAGCAATGGCTATTCCTTCGGGAAAATCGTGTAAGGCGATACCTAACATGACCAGGTATCCCAATGCTGCCCAGTTCGACGACGATGCCTCACCCTGAAACAAGGTATCGGCCCAGGCAAGGGAGAATCCTCCCGATGCCAGCCCCAGTAGCCCCTCCCGCCACGTGCCCCCTACTAGTATTGAAGGCACGAGATCTAAGGCAACTACCGCCAACATCACCCCCGCGGCCAAACCCAAAAAGAAAGCAACTCCGCGGTCGCCCCACTCCTTTCGTACTAATACCAGGATCGTCCCCAGCAGGGTGCCGGCGCCTGCCGCCACGCTCCATACTAGACAATTCGAATTCACACACCGAACCCCTGTCGTTTTCTTAATATCTATGGCTAAGAATAACGATTTAGTCCAGGTAAACCGGAACCGGTGCCACCAAAAGTGGTTGAATTACTTCCAAAAGAGCTGGCAAGTCTTCCCCGCTGTCTTATAATGAAAGTGAATAGAATCAAACTATCTTCATCCTGTTAAAGAGAGCTGGCGTAGCTAAAGTGGCACGCCACATGGAGCAATGTTGGGAAGGGAGGCGATGTTTGTGACGGGTATACGGGCCCGCCCCTAGAGGGAGAAGGCAACATTCGAAACGCGAATGGCTCAACCACGCAGCTTTTATCCAGCGCACATCTTTCGATTCCTTTAACATTCTAGTTATTATTTCCTTTGGCATCCATGGCTTCATTTAAAACAGAAATAAGTTTAGCAGGTTCTTGTTTATGGCGAGGGAGGGAAAAAACATGAAGTATTGGGAAACCGACTTTTATTCAGGGATCATGATGAGTTGCTACCTCAACCCCAGTTATCATCCTGGATGTCTGGGGTGCACTGACCGTCAGGATTGTTACGGTCCTGAGAACTATGAGAGGTTTAAACAGAAGGCATTAGCCCTTAGCAGGTTCTTAGGCGATATGGATGATATCCCGCCAGAAAACGCAGCACGTCTGGCCTGGATATTGAAAGCAAAGCACCTCGAAGAAGCTATCCACGAAATACTGTCAAGTAAGGCTTGTCTGGATGGAAAACTTAGCTCCATAATAAAGCTGGTTACGCAATATGAAGAAAGAAATGGAGCCGATAAACATGGACCAGTTAGACTCCTGGCCTAAGAAGCTTATCGTTCCCAAATCGTTGTCGTTAACGTTTGCTAACCCTGGACTTGAATCCAGGGTTAGTTGCTTTCTTGTTCTAGTAAACGTATTATAGTAGAAACAAGATAGCAATTTGGCAAGCGACAAGGCGCTAAGGAGGCACGTAACAGCTACCTTATTGCTGACAAACCTTGATAAAACTTAACAAAAAAGGCTTGATTAAGCCTGTCCGTTTACCCGGCGGTCAGCGTCGGTATTCCATGGACGAACTCAACAGGCTTTTGCAGTCCGGTCGATTAACTGATAGTCAAGAAGCAGTTGTGCTTTACGCCCGGGTATCCACTCAAAAGCAGGCCGACGCTGGCAACCTGGACCGGCAGATGGAACGGTTGCGCCAATATGCCCGAGAACGCAAATTTAACGTCAAAGCGGAATTAACGGACGTAGCCAGCGGTTTAAACCAAAAACGCCGCGGTCTGACAAACGTGCTCAAACTGGCCGAGCGGGGTGAGTATAAAAAACTAATTCTCGAATATCCCGACCGGCTGGCCCGGTTCGGGTATTCGTACATTGAGCGGCATTTAAGGTACTGTGGCGTAGAGATCGTAGCCATAGCTGAAAAAGAGCCGGAAGAGGCACAATCCGAATTAGTCAGGGACCTATTAGCAATAGTCACGTCTTTTTCAGCCCGGTTGTATGGCGCCAGAGGTGGGAAGAAGATCAGGCAGGGTTTTCGGGAACTGATAGCGGAGGCATCTCGGGGTGAAAAAACAGAAGAACAATAAAAAGAAGCTGACTAAGACTGGCGGCGACATAAGCTACACCGTGTGCGGCGAATTTTTCCCGGAAGTCTACCCAGCCTTCCGCTCTCAAAAGTGGAGCCGCGGGATGGAGAACCCGTTAGACACCGAGATGCGGCTGTTCTGTTCCTGTACTCGCTGGGCATTCAACCGGTTACAGGAAGACAAATCCCGGGAAGAGCTCAAAAGGAAAGGCCAGGAGTTATTTGGGATAAACTCTCGTTTTTGCGACGACGCCATACTGAAGGCCAAGGTCGTTATTGAATCGCAAAAAGAGTTGCTGACACTGGAAATGGAAGAGACGGAAACAAAACTGGCCCGCGCCAAGAAGAAACTCAGTTGGGCAGAAAAAGACCTGGACAGGGCTGTTAAAGCAAACAATCCGGCCAAAATCGAGGACTGTAAGCACACCGTACACGGCCGCAAAGCCAGGGTAAAAAAACTGGCTGACAAGCTGGACGAGCTAAAGGTCCACCAGGACAACGGCACCATACCAAAAGTAATTTTCGGAGGCTGTTCTCAGTGGAAGCGAGTGTGTAGAGGTAGGGTTTCGAGAGAAGAATGGCGGCAGGCCCGGCGGGATAGGCTATACGCCCGCGGCGACGAAACTAAAGGAGGCAACCCGAATATCAAAATAAGTTGGCATAATGGAAAGTTTACCCTGTCTGTGACTATCTCTCACCTGTCCGAGCAGAAAGGGACAGATAAGAAGGGTAGACCTATAATGACCAGGGCACCTAGGGTAACTGGTAAGCTCTGGCTGCCTGAGAAGCACCGGCAAAAAGTGATGGAGTTGCTCTTATCAGGCGCGCCTTACACTGTAGAGCTGATAAAATGTAAAGACAGCCGGTATAGGGTGCACATCACCTTTGCCGTTACAGCCCCCGTTTTAGTGACCAACCCCAACCGGGGTTACCTGGGTGTAGACACCAATCCCGACGGAGCAGCGCTGGCCAACGTTGGTTACACCGGTCAACCGGAACCCTGGCCGCAAGGTTTCACCGTACCCTACCCGAAAGCACTGCACAAATTTGACGGGGAATTTCTGATAACCATGCACCCGAACGGGTTTCTCTACATCAAGGTGACCGAGCTGGCTTACACTCGTGGTTTCCGGCGCAAGTACTTAAATGGCGTGCTTGCCAAAGCAGTGGTGGACACAGCTAGAACTTTAGGCAAACCCATCGCTTTAGAGAACCTGGACTTCGGCAAAGACCGTTTTGACACCGACCGGAAATTCAACCGCATGGCGGTCAATTTTCCGTTCAAGAAGATGGTCGAGACTGTCATCCGTAAAGCCTTCAAAGAAGGTGTAGGTGTTAAG
>NZ_JABUEX010000139.1:0-2925 GCF_013314835.1 Syntrophothermus sp. | reverse complement strand
TATTCTACATCGAAGAGAGAGTACCTCTGGAAAGGCCTGGGAACTCGCAACAAATTTCGCGGCGCTCGATCGTGGCATCAATGTCAGGGGATCGGGTCTAGCTGGCGGCTGGCAGAAAGCTGGGAGCCTATATCACAAACCGAGTCAGGCCCAGATCCACGCATTGACACGCTCGAGGCACAGTGCTAAAATAAAAGCTTGGGTTTTTCGTCCGATCAGAAGGGGAGTAGTTGCCCGTGCCTGGCTTTCAGCGCGGGTGCAGGGCCGTCAACACGACGGGGGTACCTTCCGGCTCTGCTAGCGGGTTATCAAACCTACGCAACGAGACCTTCGACCTGTAGGCCTTCCTGGCTTAAAGGTCGAAGGTCTTTTCTGTCGAACGGCCCGGATCGGTATGGCTTCTCGATCATAAAGGAACGCTTTACTCGGGAACTGCTCTCGGTGAGCGCTCTGTCGGGGTTGATTTCGGTATTCGTGGAGAACGTAGCAACCGTTCTGATCATCGCCCCGGTCGCCCTCGGGGTGTCGCTAAAGCCAAACATTCCCCCGTTCCGTTTCTGATTCGGAGTTGCGGTGTCAGCCAACGTACAACGTGCGGCCACCATGATCGGAGATTCGCCCAGCATCACCCTGGCCACGTCCTCCGGGATGAGCTTCATGGACTTCTCTTGGATGAAAGGCCCGGCTGGGCATCTTCTTCGCGGTCGAACTTGGAGCGCTTGCCTCCTTCGTATACCGTGGGGGCAATAAGTCTCGGGTTCGCGGTTGCCGCACTGGTGTGGTACCGGTTCCATCGCAAGGATGTCAGCTTTCCGAGGTTCCTCGCGAGGCTGGATTGGAGCACCCTGCTCCTGTTGATACGGCTGCCGTTCACGCTTCCAGCAGTCAGCACGGCATACGCGGCCCTGTGGCTCGTATGGGGCCGGACCTATTGAAAGGAGTGTCATCTTTGCCTGCAATCACACCTGCCCAGTGGCTGACGCTCGGCATCTTTCTCATCTGTTGCATACTCCTCGTGATCCGTAAGGGCCACCCTGTGTACGTGGCCTGGTCCGGGGTCGCCGTCCTGCTCTTGCTACGCGTGATTACCCCTGAGCAAGCGATCCGATCGCTCAGCTTCAACGCCATAGGCATCATAATCGGCATGATGGTTCTCTCTGAACTCTTCATCGCTTCAGAAGCGCCGGCCTTTCTAGCTCAGAGGCTCATGTCGCGTTCCAGGACGGTGGCAGGCGCTGTGCTCTCAGTTTGTTTTCTGTCGGGTTTCATCTCCGCCTTCGTCGAAAACGTGGCGACGGTGCTGATCGTGGCTCCGGTCGCGCTCGAGGTAGCGCGAAGGCTAGACATCTCCCCCATTCCGTTTCTGGTCGGGATCGCGATATCGGCCAACCTACAGGGAACGGCCACCATGATCGGGGATTCGCCCAGCATCATCCTGGCCATGTCTTCGGGCATGAACTTCATGGATTTCTTTTGGATGAAGGGTCGCCCGGGCATCTTCTTCGCAGTCGAGCTCGGAGCGCTCACTTCCGGCTTGGTGCTGTACCTGGTGTTCAAGAAGTACGGCCAGCCGCCGGCGGGCATCAGGCAAACCGAGGTGAGGACCTGGGTGCCGACCTACCTGCTCATAGCGCTCATCGTGACCCTGGCGGTCTCCTCGTTCTTCGTAAACAAGCCGCCTTACACCGTGGGCGCGATATGCCTCGCGTTCGCAGCTCCTGCACTAGTCTGGTACCGGTTCCATCGAAAGGATGTCAAGTTTCCGAGGTTCCTGGCGAGGTTGGATTGGAACACTCTGCTCCTGTTGATGGGGTTGTTCATACTCATCGGAAGCTTCTCTGTGGTAGGCCTGGTAGACGTGATAGCCCGCGCGATTTTGAACGTCACCGGCAACAACGTGTTCCTGGCCTTCAGCGCGATCGTGTGGATATCGGTTCTCGTGTCCGGGTTTGTGGACAATATCCCCTACACCCTGGCCATGATCCCGGTGGCTCAAAAGGTAGCTGCCAACCTCGGTATGCAGCCGTGGGCCTTGCTCTTCGGGCTGCTCGTGGGGGCGAGCGTTGGAGGTAACATTACGCCGATAGGCGCCTCCGCCAACGTGGTGGCCATGGGCATCCTCCGCAAGAACGGGTACAAGCCCACTTTCTGGCAGTTCGTCTCAATAGGGCTGCCGTTCACGCTCGTAGCGGTCGGCACCGCCTACGCCTTCCTGTGGCTTGTGTGGGGCAGAATCTGACAGGTCAGGCGCCTGACCTGGGCGGTCGGGCGCCTTCGAAGCATGCGGCTCCTGACTCATGCAATCCGGAATGATCCTAACCTGGAGGAGGTCAGGCTATGCTCGGAACGCTTAGAAACTATTTCCTAACAGGGCTCATCGTACTCCTTCCGATAATCGGTACGGTGTACACGGTCCGGGTCGTGTTCGGGGTAGTGGACGTCATTTTGGGCCCGGTGGTCCACTCCGTCGTCGGCCATCCGATACCTGGGCTGGGCTTTGCGCTGACAGTGCTGCTCATCCTGGGAGTCGGTGCATTCGCAACCAACTTAGTTGGCAGGCGGTTGCTCTAGATCGGCGGCGGCCTGTTCCGCGGCACAAGCAGGACCCCTGTGTGGGGGCACGGGTAGGTAAGCTTGACTTAATGACAACCACGACGCGTGGTGGGGTATTCTGGCAGCCTGTCCGAGCACATCGCTTTCCGGAGAGTTCACCCGCGTTTAGGCCAACTGAAGACCGAACCCGCGTCAGGGAACACTGAACCCGTGCGAGCCCCTGGAAGGCAAGACTATGAGGCTGTGAAACAGGACCCTGAGCATAATTGGCCTAACTCTCGCTGGTTTGATCGTGATCCTCTACGGGACTTCGCGGGTTATCCTGCTGAACGGTTTCGCGAGGTTGGAGGAGCATGACGTCCGCCGTAACGT
>NZ_JABUEX010000039.1:0-24472 GCF_013314835.1 Syntrophothermus sp. | reverse complement strand
TCAACGCAAGACGGAAACCCCGTGGTTTTCCATATGTCCGTGTTTTGCGCCCATAAAGCGCTGTTTTTCCGTCCGGGTGGGACTCCCGGGGCCGAGGTCTCCCTGTCACCCCAGGAAATATTTCAAATGGAGGTGAAAGCCTGGTCATGGGGAGGCCGGTTTATAAAATCTAACTTATTGTTAGGTGTTGTAAACTTTTGCGAACCAGGGGGCAAAGATGTTCCGAAATCGAAAGGAAGCCGGCGAGCAATTAGCAGAATTTCTGAGGGAAAAGGAAGCAGACTTCGATTTGGTACTGGGAATACCTCGCGGAGGTGTAGTAGTAGCCTATCCTATCGCTCAGAAATATGGTTGTCCGCTAGACGTAGTGATCGCTCGCAAGATAGGGTCTCCTTCCGACCCCGAGTATGCCATAGGAGCAGTGACGCCCGACGGAGAAATACTGGTCGATGAGAACCTACTAATGTTTCTACACCTCGACAAAAACCAGTTCGAACAAGCGGCTAAGCATGTCCACCAGGAGATAAACTGGCGACTAACCGCATACCGGGGCGGGCGGCCCGCTCTGTCCATGGAAGGGAAAAGGGTTCTCCTCGTCGATGACGGCATAGCAACGGGATTTACCGTAAGAGCCGCAATTGCATACCTCCGCCGTCAGGGAGCTAGCTACATAGCAGTGGCAACTCCGGTAGCAGCTCCCGATACCTACAGCTCCCTCAAGAGACTTGCCGACGACGTGTTCTGCTTGCACGTTCCCTCAGTTTTCTACGCAGTGGGCCAGTTTTACGAGGATTTTTCGGCAACAAGCGACCAAGAAGTGATAAGCTTGCTACAGGCAATCTGAGGAAATTCTTTGCGCCTCATACAGCACAGGGGAAGACAGATTGGGGCCCCAGCTTCTGTTTTTGCCCGCCACGCCGTCTTCAAACACCGCAGGGAAAGAGGGAACGGTGAGCCTGCCATAGGCCAACCGCAATAACCTCCGCCATTTGGTATACTAGATGAAGACGAGTATTCTGCAGGACCAGGTGTTCCAGAAAACCAGCCACATTTACAACACCAGAGATGTGCAGTTCACCAACCGGTGGGAGTTCTTTTTTTACTGCACTGCCAGGATAGATTTGGCCGGGACGCACGTTGATGTAGCCGACCCGGTCTGTTCTTCCCAAACAAGCATCCAAAGCTACCACGAAAGGGTCGACATGGCGAGCATTGACGTCGGCCAGGGTTTGAACGAGATTGGTCGCATGTACGGGAGAAGCAAGAGTTCCGTACACGAACGCGCCAGGGATACCAAGTCCAACTAGCCTGGTTCCAACCAAGGGTCCCAAGCTGTCTCCCGTGGATCGATCCGTTCCGATACACAGAATAACCACTTCTCTGCGTAAGCGCGGGTTTAGTTCGAGGGTAAGTCGAAGATACGCGTCCCTAATATGCGCGGCACATAAAGAATCCTCAAAATGCCAAGAATACCCTATCCCAGGGTCAGCTACGGTCCCCGCCAAGGGGACTTCTAACACAGGTTCAATGAAAGTTTGAATTATTCGCCTACCACGCGTCATCTTCCGCCATTCCATAATTCCACGCGCCCGTTTTTCCAGATTGTTGCCTTTTTCCCACCCATTTATTCGGCATTTATAGCGTGTGATGAAGATATATTTTCTATAAACGGAACTTGGAAACGGGGTGAGGGGATTCAATAGGCAAGCGTGGGCGGTCGCCATGGGCTACATCGGGGCGGTGGTAGGGGCAGGCTTTGCCTCCGGGCAGGAGATAGTCCAGTTCTTTGTTGTGTTTGACAGGTACGGGCTTTACGGTGTGCTCTTGTCAGGAGCCCTTTTTGCCGCCATGGGTGCCCTGTTATTCTATATTTGCCATAGATCCAGAATAAACGGATATCAACGCGTGATAAGAACGCTTTTCGGGCCAAGGTGGGGAAAGCTGACCGACACGCTTTTTTCTCTCTTTTTGTTCTTGGGCGTTTGTACCATGTTCTCTGCCAGCGGGGCTGTCTTCTATGAACACCTCTACCTTAACAAAACGCTGGGCATCGGACTGACCTATCTAGCAACCATCCTGTTGTTAGCAGGGGGGGTGCGAGGGTTGGTATTTTCCTACAATCTTTTAGTTCCAATTAAAATTCTGCTATTATTATCAATAGCAGGTTGTGGAGCGTTCGGGATAAAAAACTATGCCCAGATACCGGCGGCATATGCGCTCTTGTTCGGCTATCAGTATTGGGCGATGGCGGCGGTTTTGTACGTTGCCTATAATTTTGCGTTGGCAACTGCGGTCTTGCCCGAGTACCAGCCGCTGGTTAACATGAGGAACGGAACAGCCGGGGCTATTGGCGGGGGCCTCGGCCTGGGGCTTATGCTTTGTATTTATTACCTGGCTTTATCAAATTTCAGTCCCGCGGTTTTGCACTATGAGGTTCCGATGCTACTCATAGCTGGACAAGTTGGGACCGGGGCCAAATTGGCATACGTCTGCGTTTTATGGATAGGGATTTTGACAACGGCTCTAGCCAATGGCTACGGCCTGGCTCAACGGGTGTCGGACTTGACAGGGATACCGTATAGCGCCAGCCTCTGTCTGATAATGACGACGGCTCTACCTTTATCGTTTCGCAGCTTCGCCTCCCTGGTCGGGACGGTTTATCCTTTGTTCGGTTTGTTGGGAATATCGATTATGGCCGGGGTCATATACCGGTTTGTTAAGGTATTAAGTAGTCCAGATATACAGAAGGGATAAGGAGCAAGAAGGAGCTCAGGATTATGACGGGAACAGAACATTCCGGCTGTTGCGGCAATGTTTGGGTAGTCTCGTGAAGAGGGGGAACGGTTTTCTATGAACACTCTACGCAACATACCGGCCATCGATGAGATTTTGTTAGATCCGAGGGTCAAGAAAATAGAAGAGTCCGTCTCGCGGGAACTGGTTGTGAAGAAACTACGCGAAGTAGTGGAAAACACGAGAACCATGCTTCGCAACGACAATGTCTCCCTGTCACGACTCGAGATTACGGATATGGTCGTGACTAAACTTCAACAAGAGCTAAATCGAGTCACCAAGCCCACGCTCAACAAAGTAATCAACGCAACCGGGGTTGTCTTGCACACGAATCTGGGAAGGGCTTTGCTGGCACCCCCGGCGGTGCAATACCTGACCGAGATTGCGGGGGCATACGTGAATCTGGAAATCGACCTGGACACGGGAGAAAGAGGGTCGCGGTATGTCCATGTGGAGGACTTGCTTATCAATATAACCGGGGCCGAAGCCGCTTTAGTGGTTAACAACAATGCAGCCGCAGTATTGCTGGTGTTGAACACGATGGCGAATGGTCGTGACGTGATTGTATCGCGCGGGCAACTGGTAGAAATAGGGGGTTCGTTTCGAATCCCTGAAGTGATGAAAGCCAGCGGAGCCAGGTTGGTAGAGGTTGGCACTACCAATAAGACGTACCTCAGGGATTACGAAGAGGCAATCGACGAGAACACAGCCTTGCTTCTAACTGTGCATCCTTCCAACTACCGTATCCTTGGGTTTACTTCTGAGGTGACCTTAGAAGAGCTGGCGGAACTAGGTAGGAAAACTGGTCTTCCCGTAGTTCAAGACTTGGGGAGCGGCGTGTTGTGTGACCTAAAAGAATGGGGACTGCCAGGGGAACCGACGGTGAAAGAATGTATTGCCCGAGGGGCTGACGTCGTTACCTTCAGCGGTGACAAACTGCTGGGGGGGCCCCAGGCCGGTATCATTGTGGGGAAGCGACAGCACGTGGAAGCTATGAAACGGAACCAATTGACGCGTGCTCTTAGGGTGGATAAACTCACGATCGCGGCCTTAGAGGCTACCCTGGTCGAGTACTTAGCGGGGAAGCCCAACCGGACTATTCCTACTTTGCAGATGTTGACGGTTGATGAGGACACGTTGCACGACCGGGCCCAGCGGCTGTGCGGGATTCTGACAGAAAGTATCGGGGCGACCAGCCCGGTCAAGACTATTCAGGTGGTGAGTACCGAGGATCGGGTTGGTGGGGGCGCTTATCCAACCCACGGGCTGCCCGGGTTTGCCGTAGAGGTTGTTTTTGACGATGGGGCTTTAACAAATATTGCCAGAGCTCTTAGACTCGGTGAGCCGGCAATTTTAACCAGACTCCGCGATAACGCTATGCTCTTTAGTGTTCGCACTTTACTGGAGGGCGATTATGACCTAATAGCTACTAGAATACGGGAGATAGTGAAAGGGTGAGGGGTACTTGCAAAGAATCATCATAGGCACCGCCGGGCACATCGACCATGGCAAGACAACCCTGGTGAAAGCTTTAACGGGGGTTGACACAGACCGCTTGAAAGAAGAAAAACAGCGCGGGATTTCGATAGAGCTCGGATTTGCCCCCCTGGATTTTCCTAATGGGCAGAGGGCTGGCATAGTGGATGTTCCCGGTCACGAAAGGTTTATACGACAAATGCTGGCCGGGGCCTCAGGGGTAGACCTGATCATTCTAGTCATAGCCGCCGACGAAGGGGTTATGCCCCAAACCCGCGAACACCTGGATATTATTGAATTGCTTGGAATAGAGCGCGGAGTGGTAGCTATTACCAAGAAGGATTTGGTAGATGAGGATTGGCTGATGCTGGTGGAAGAAGAGGTGCAAGAGTACCTGGACAAGACTGTTCTTAAGGAGGCCCCCATAATTCCTGTCTCGTCTGTAACCGGGGAAGGGATACCGGAACTCTTGAAGACACTGGAGGAGATGGCAAAAGATGTTTCCGGTAAGCCGGTTGTAGGCAAGGTTCGTCTTCCCGTAGACAGGGTGTTCACGATGACTGGTTTTGGAACGGTTGTCACGGGTACGTTGTGGTCAGGAGAGATTAGGGTTGGGGATACGCTCGAGATACTCCCTTCACTTAAACAGGTCCGGGTACGCAACCTCCAGGTCCACGGGCAAAAAGTGGAGAAGGCATTGGCAGGGCAGCGAGTAGCGGCCAACCTCCAGGGAATAGAAGTAGAGGAGATGAGACGAGGCTATGTCTTGGCAACACCAGGTTTTCTAAGACCTTCATATCGCGTAGATACGGTGTTCCGTCTGCTTAGTTCCAGCCCCTGGAAGGTCAAGAACTGGACTCGTATCCGTTTCCACTTGGGCACAGACGAAGCTCTCGGTCGGATAGTGTTGCTGGACAGAGATGAGCTTTTTCCTGGGCAGGAAACCTATGCTCAGATAGTGCTAGAAAAACCGATAGTCGCGTACCAGCAAGACCGATTTGTGGTGCGTTTCTATTCTCCTGTAACCACTATAGGTGGTGGAAAAGTTATAGATCCGCACCCCCCTAAGCAAAAAAGGTTTAGAGAGGACGTTTTGGCTCAGCTGGCGGTGAAAGAAGAAGGGAGTATCCTTGAAGTAATTACACAGGAGTTAGAATCTAGCCCCGACGCCGTCCTCGACGTGGCCGACCTGGCGCGAGAAGTAGGAGAAGATGAACAAGAAGTCCGTCGGGGGCTGGCTACTCTGCTGGAGGAGGCCAGGGTTGAAAAGGTAGAGATAGAGGGAAGGGAGTTTTATCTGACTCGCAATAGATTAGAACAAATGGCACAGCAGACACGGCAAGTGTTGGCGGATTTTCATCTTCGTCATCCTTTGCGCCGCGGGTATCCACGGGAGGAATTGCGGACCCGGCTGTTCAAGAATTATCAAGCTAAGGTAGCCGGAGCCTTGATGCAGTTGATGGAACGAAGAGGGTTTATTAAAACAGAAGCTAACTACGTAGCCTTGCCCGAGCACTACCCGACTCCTACGGTCGACCAGCAGAAGGCGGTAGACTTGATTTTGCAGGAGTTTGGCAAGCAGCCTTTTTCTCCCCCGGAGGTAAAAGAACTGACGGCTTTAGTAAGACTGGAGCAGGAAGAATTTAACGAGGTTTTTGGCTATCTCTTGGAGCAAGGCAAGTTGGTCAAAGCCTCGGACAACACCTACTTTTCGGCCGAGGCGATAGAACAGGGTAAGAAAATTTTAGAGGAGTATTTTCAAACCAACCGCGAGCTGGGGCTTGCGACCGCTCGGGATCTTTTCAACAGCTCCCGAAAGTACACTTTGCCGCTTATGGAATACTACGACCGGATCCGGTTCACCAAGCGGGTAGGCGACGTGAGGGTAAGGTTTAAATAGGCTCTCCCTGCCATGGAAAAAGGAATCGGCCTGTTGGATGTAGAAGAGACTTCTCAAGGTTTTATATGGTTCATGGAGTCTAGGAGGCAGTTATGGCAAGAATTGGTATACCGAGAACCCTGGCTTATTTTCTTTATTTCCCTTTCTGCAGGGAATTTTTCGGTTCGTTGGGGCATGAGGTTGTGACATCTCCTCCGACTTCCAAACTGATACTCGATGAAGGAATGAAAGAGGCGGTGAGTGAGGCCTGTATCCCTATCAAGGTCTTTCACGGCCATGTTAAGAGCTTAATCGGACAAGTAGATTATATATTTGCTCCCAGGCTGGTCTCGCTGAGAAAATTCGGAGACTTTGGAACAGAAACTTTTTGTCCGAAGTTTCTTGGGCTTCCGGATATGTTAAAGGCCTCGGTCAGTAATCTCCCCGATATTATTGACACGCGTATTGATCTGAAGAGAGGTTGGCGTGAAATAGTAAGGGTAGGTATGGAAATTGGTAAGATTTTGGGGGCGTCGAGAAGCAAGGTATGGTGGGCTTTAGCCCGGGCTCAAATGGTGCAAAAACGGTTTCAGCGATTGTTGCTGAGAGGACTCATGCCGGAAGAAGCGATGGAGATAGTATTCGATTCTACCTCTACGTTGGCGGCGTTCCAAAAGTTACAGCCAGAATTTCGTGTGGCAGTGGTCGGGTACCCCTATTTGATATACGACACGTTTCTCAACGTTGGGCTACTGGACATATTGCGCCGCGAAAACGTGGCTGTATATACCCAGGATATGCTGTCGTGGCACAAGCTCAAGGTTGCAGTTCGGGGTTTCCCCAAACACCTTTTTTGGTTTTTTTCAAACCGCGCTCTGGAAGGAGCTCTTCATTTTATGGGGAGAAAAGAAGTTGACGGAGTGATTCACGTGACCGCATTTGCTTGTGGACCTGATGCTATGGTTGATCGTTTAATGGAACTGGAGGCCAAGAAACGCGGACAGATCCCGTTCATGTCGATTATGGTGGACGAGCATACCGGTGAAGCCGGGATACGGACTCGGATAGAAGCCTTTGTGGACATGTTGCGCTACCGGAGGGCAAAAAATGAAGATTAGCTTTCCCCGGATGGGGTATTCATACATTGCTTTCAAATGGTTAATAGAGAACATCGGGCACGAGTGTGTGGTTCCGCCAGAACCCAGCAAACGGACCCTCGACCTTGGGGTTAGATACGCACCTGAGTTCGCCTGTATTCCTTTCAAAATACTTCTGGGGACCTACCTGGAAGTGGCGGAAATGGGGGCGGAACTGGTTATAACTTCGGGCGGAGTAGGTCCGTGTCGGGCAGGATATTACTGGGTTATGCACCAGAATTTGCTCGCTGACCTGGGGGTCAACCTCAAGGTCATAGGATTCGAACCACCATTGCACCACATAGGCGATTTTTGGAACAAACTCAAGCTGGTCTGGAAAACCGGGGGGAAGTCATTTAAGGAGTTTATTCGAGCCTTGCACATCACCTGGGAGAAGCTGAAAGCCATTGATGACCTGGAGATGCTGTCGTTCAAGGTTCGACCCTATGAGATAAACCGGGGGGAGACTACTCGGACCCTTTGGAAAGCATTAGAGATGATAGATCAAGCTTCTACTTTTCAGACAATAGCCGAAGCCCGAAATGAAGGGATGCTGCTGCTGAATTCGGTGAGTCAAGATCCGAGCCGGGATCCGTTGAAAGTGGGTATAATTGGCGAGATATATGTCGTTTTAGAACCGGCGGCTAACCATTACCTGCAGATAATGCTCGGTGAAGCTGGGGTAGAAATCGACCGTTCCATTTACATAACAGGTTATTGTGGTCGAAACACGATTCGTACGCCGGACCGGGAACTCTTCGCTTTAGCTCGTCCCTATCTCAATGAAGCGCCTATTGGGGGACATGGAACCAACAGTATAGGCGAAACGGTGTTGTACGCCCGTCGTGGTTTTGATGGGGTCATACAACTCGCGCCTTTTGCCTGTATTCCAGAAGTAGTGGCTAAGAGTATCCTACCGCGGGTTAGCCGGGAATTGGACATACCGGTATTGACGTTCTTTATCGACGAGCAGACCGGCAAAGCCGGTATCCAGACACGAATAGAAGCTTTTATCGACCTTTTACAGAAAAGAAGGGAAAGAAGACGAATGCAGGCAGGGGAGTTAGCGGGATGAAGGGAAAGAGGGCTATGATCAAGGGATATCTAGGAGTAGACGTGGGATCCGTTAGCACCAACGTGGTAGTGGTAGGAGAAGATGGTTCGGTTTTGGCCAGGCAGTACTTGCGTACCAATGGCAGACCTATTGAGACGGTTCAAAGAGGCGTAAGCCTTGTCGGCGAAGAGGTAGAGAAAGAAGTGACGATTGTTGGCTCGGGAACGACCGGCAGTGCTCGCTATCTGAGCAGCATGATAATCGGCGCTGACATTGTTAAGAATGAAATAACGGCTCACGCTGTAGCTGCCTTGGCGGTAAATCCGGAGGTGCAGACCATAATAGAAATAGGGGGACAGGATTCTAAGATAATCATCCTGCGTGATGGGGTAGTCATCGATTTTGCCATGAACACGGTCTGTGCAGCAGGTACAGGCTCTTTTCTGGATCAACAAGCGGCAAGGCTCAGGATACCGATTGAAGAGTTCGGCGACTTCGCTTTGAAGGCCAAGAATCCGGTGCGGATTGCGGGTAGGTGCGCGGTGTTTGCCGAATCGGACATGATTCACAAACAACAATTGGGGTACAATACAGAAGACATAATTGCCGGCTTGTGCGAGGCATTGGTTCGCAATTACCTTAACAACGTGGGAAAGGGTAAGGAAATACTTCCCCCGGTGTTGTTCCAAGGAGGAGTTGCCGCCAACCGAGGATTGGTCAAAGCATTTGAGAAATACTTGGGCATGGAAGTCATTGTACCGGAGAACTATGACGTGATGGGAGCAGTCGGTGCCGCTTTGTTGGCCAAAGAGGCGGTTGCCAGGAAGAGAAAAACGGCTTTTAAGGGGTTCAGAATTGGTGATGTCAGTTTTAGAACGACCAGTTTTGAATGCAAGGGTTGCTCCAACCTATGCGAAGTAGTACAGTTTTACGAAGGAGAAGAACTCGTGGCGCGTTGGGGTGATCGCTGCGGACGCTGGGAGGTACAAGCTTCTTGATGAGTCTGGGAAAAAGGAAAGGAGGGGGAACGGGACACTAAGAATGCAGGGCGGATTGCTCAGTACAAAACATAGGAGGGAAGAAGGATGAAAGTCAGTAAAAGGCTGGCGGTGTTATTGTTACTGGTATTTGTGGTTAGCATTGTGGCTGGGTGCCAGTCCAAGACTACAGAGAACCAGACGGAAACGCCAAAGGCTCCTACCGAGACCAAAGAGCCCATCAAAGTAGGAGTTAATGTGGAGTTGTCAGGCGGAGTAGCTTCTTACGGGACTAACTGTAGAAACGGCGTGGTCCTGGCCTTTGACGAGATTAACAAGGCCGGGGGAGTTGACGGACGGACTATCGACTATGTCATAATGGATTGCAAGTCGGACAGCGCGGAAGCTACCAACGTTGCGGCGAGGCTTGTAGGACAAAAAGTAGTGGCTTTGATCGGACCGCTGGTAACAGGCAGTGTCCTAGGAGCTGAGCCGATTGCTTCGAAAAACAAGATACCGCTTATAGCTCCCGCAGCTACCGCGATGGCGGCGACAGTAGATGAAAAAACCGGAAAGACTAAGGAATTTGTCTTCCGCACATGCTTTATTGATCCCTTCCAGGGCGGATTAATGGGCAATTACGCCTATGATACCTTGAAGGCGAAAAAAGCGGCCATTCTGATGGACACGAGCACCGACTACTCAAAAGGGTTGGCTAAGGCTTTTAAGGAAGCATTTGTTGGTAAAGGCGGTACCATTGTAGCTGAAGAAGGCTATGTAAAGAACGACAAAGACTTCAAAGCCACCCTTACTAAGATCAAGAATAAGGTACCGGATGTAATCTATGTACCAGGGTACTATAACGAGGCCGGTTTGATAATCAAACAAGCTCGTGAATTAGGGATAACTGTGCCTATCCTGGGTGGGGACGGCTGGGATTCTGCCGAACTGGTGAACATTGCCGGGGCTAAGGCGTTAAACAACACCTTCTTTACCAATCATTACTCGTCTGCGGATAAGGACCCCAAAGTGGTGAAGTTTGTCAAGGCGTATGAAGCCGCCTACAAGACTACCCCAGACGCCTTCGCTGCTTTGGGTTACGACAGTGCCTATCTGCTAGTGGATGCTATCAAGCGGGCCGGCAGTACCGACGGGGTCAAAATAAAAGAAGCCCTGGCTGCTACCAAGGATTTCTCGGGCGTGACCGGGACGTTTTCGATGGACGAGCTGCACAATCCGGTGAAGTCGGCAGTGCTGATCGAGATGGTTGACGGGAAACAGGTGGTTAAGACAAAGATCCAGCCCTAGTTATGAAACGAACAGAGGAAGGGGTTTTCCCCCTTCCTCTGTTCAAGTTAGAAGAGACGCAGAAGAACGCAAATCTTAAATTGCCTTAGAGTCTGCATCGCCTAGCACCTACACTGGAGACGGAAGTCGGAGGGGAAATGTATTGTATGAATTCCTGCAGCAACTGGTAAACGGAATATCACTCGGGTCAATATACGCTTTGATCGCGCTCGGTTACACCATGGTCTACGGAATAATCAACCTGATTAACTTTGCTCACGGCGATGTGATGATGGTCGGGGCTTTTATAGGCTTTTTTTCTATAACCGCTCTGGGTACTGGTGTTTTCCCGGCTATGGTTATGGCCATGGCGTGTTGTGCTGTTCTGGGAGTGGTTATCGAAAAACTAGCTTACAAGCCTTTGCGGAACTCTACCCGTATAGCGGCATTGATAACTGCCATCGGGGTTTCCCTGTTTCTTGAATACGGTACTATCTGGCTCTTGACTCCCCAGCAGCGTTCATTTCCGGCCGGAACCTTTCCCGAAAGATACTTTTATTTCTTCTCCAACAAGTTGGTGATTACAAATCGAGACGTCTTCGTTTTGGTCAGTGCGGTGATCTTGATGTTATTTTTGCAGTATATCGTCAAAAGAACGAAGATCGGTAAAGCAATGAGGGCCGTTTCCCAGAATCAGGAAGCAGCGATGTTGATGGGAATCGATGTAGACAAAACCATATCCTTTACTTTTGCTATAGGTTCGGCTCTAGCCGCTGCGGCGGGTGTGATGGTGGGAGTATACTACAACACCATTGATCCACTGATGGGGATAGTGCCAGGGCTTAAGGCTTTCGTAGCAGCGGTTTTAGGAGGCATTGGTATTATCCCAGGGGCTATGGTTGGTGGCTTTCTCATGGGGGTGCTCGAATCACTGGTGAGCGGTTACGGGAGCAGCTTATACAGGGATGCAGTTGCGTTTGCGGTTCTCATTATTATCCTGCTTGTCAAACCTGCCGGCATATTTGGCAAGGATGAAGGGGAAAAAGTGTAGGTGATAGAGTTTGGATAAGTCGAAGCCTAATTGGAGCGCATACTTATCAATTTCAGTTTTATTGGTAGCCATGTTTTTCCTGGTACAGTATCTTATCAACGCTCAGTTGATGGATGTTTATTACCAGATTAACCTGTTTATGATAGGGATAAACATCATTTTAGCAGTGAGCTTGAATCTTATAACCGGCTTTACCGGGCAGCTATCCTTGGGTCACGCTGGGTTCATGGCAGTAGGGGCTTATGTGGCGGCTGTTATGACGACCAAGCTGGGATACTCGTTGCCGGTGGCAGTGCTGAGCGGCTGTATTGCTGCGGGAGTAGCAGGCGTTTTAATAGGCGTCCCTACCCTCCGCTTGAAAGGCGACTACCTGGCTATCGCTACTCTAGGGTTCGGGGAGATAGTGAGGGTTGTGCTTTTGAACATCGATTACGTCGGGGGCGCGGCCGGGCTAATCGGAATAGCCCAGTTAACCAATTGGACGTGGCTCTTTTTTTCCGTGTTAGTGACCTTGTTGTTTATCCAAAACCTGATAAATTCCAGTTATGGTAGGGCGTGTTTGGCCGTGCGGGAGAACGAGGTCGCGGCAGAGATGATGGGAGTGGATACCACCAAATATAAAATACTCGCTTTCACAGTAGGGGCTTTTTTTGCCGGCTTGGCCGGTGCTTTATATGCCCACTACTTCTTTATCATTCAACCCGGGACGTTCAGCTTTTTCCGGTCATTTGACGTTCTGGTCATGGTGGTGCTGGGAGGCTTAGGCAGCACCACAGGAGCCGTATTGGCGGCCGTATTCCTTACGATACTGTCAGCTGGCCTCCAGAGTTTTCCGGAGATCCGAATGGTGATATACTCGGTAGTCTTGATCGTAACCATGATCTACCGGCCCCAGGGCTTGATGGGGAACAAAGAAATATCGCTTCGGATCTTCCGCAGAGTGAGGGGTGAGGACCGTGGCACTACTCGAAGTGAAGAACCTCTATAAGTCGTTTGGGGGTCTTAGCGCTCTGGTGGACTTCAACATGATGATTGAACAAGGGGAACTAGTAGGCTTGATCGGTCCTAACGGAGCAGGCAAGACTACGGTCTTCAACCTCGTAACCGGCGTGTATCGTCCTGACCGGGGCTCGATCATGATGGAGGGAAGATCGCTTGTAGGTAGGAAGCCTCACGACATATGTCGAACTGGTATTGCGAGGACCTTTCAGAACATCAGGTTGTTCGGGGGGCTTTCAGTTATCGACAATGTGAGAATTTCCTTTCACAAAGACGTTCCTTATTCACTGCCTGCGGCAGTGCTGCGCTTTCCGGTCTTTATACGTGGCGAGGGGTGGATGGACAAAAAGGCTTCCGAATACCTAGAGTTGTTGGGTTTGCTAGAAAAGAAGGATGAATTAGCCAAAAACCTTCCTTACGGAGACCAACGCCGACTGGAGATAGCGAGAGCCCTGGCCACGAATCCAAAATTGTTGATATTAGACGAACCTGCAGCGGGGATGAATCCTCAGGAAACCCAGGAACTCATGAAGCTGATTCTCAGCTTGCGGGATGAATTTAAGTTAACCATATTGCTAATCGAACACGATATGTCCCTGGTTATGGGCTTGTGTGAAAGAATCCTGGTTTTGGACTATGGGCGTACAATTGCCGAAGGCAGACCTGAAGAGATTAAGAACAACCCTCGCGTTATCGAAGCTTACCTGGGAGAGGAAGTGGTTTAGATGTTGCGTATAGACAATATCAATGTTTACTATGGGGCCATTCATGCGCTAAAGAACGTGTCTCTGGAGGTTGAAGCAGGAGCCATAGTAACCCTTATAGGAGCAAACGGTGCAGGAAAGACCACGACCTTGAAGACCATATCCGGAATCTTGCATCCCAGATCAGGATCTGTGATATTTGAAAACCGCGATATAACTAAGCTTCCTCCACAGGCGATAGTGGGGCTGGGGATTTGCCAGGTACCGGAGGGGCGAAGGATATTCCCTTCAATGTCGGTTTTGGAGAACCTGGAAATGGGAGCTTATCTACGCAAGGACAAACAAGGTATAAAGACAGATATGGAAATGGTTTTTTCCAGGTTTCCACGCCTTGAGGAGCGAAAGAAACAGATTGCTGGGACTTTGAGCGGGGGGGAACAGCAGATGCTGGCCATTGGCCGGGCCTTAATGGCTAGGCCACGGCTTATGTTGCTGGATGAACCTTCAATGGGTCTGGCTCCACTTTTGGTGAGGGAGATTTTCGATATCATCAAAGATATCAATTCCCAGGGAACTACCATTCTCTTGGTCGAACAAAACGCGCATATGGCATTATCAATTGCCGATAAGGCTTATGTTTTGGAAACCGGAGAAATAGTCCTTGAAGGAGCTGCGAGGGACCTTATGGAGAGCGAAGAGGTGAAAAAAGCTTACCTAGGAGGATGAAAAGGCGTGAGCCTAGACAAGGAGGGGTTGCACAGTGAAGGTCAAAGACAAAATGACTCCCAACCCGATCGTCATTGCTCTAGATACGACCGTAGCTGAGGCCATGCAGTTGATGAGGGATCACAGTATAAGGCGTCTACCAGTCATGAACCGGGGGAAGTTGGTAGGAATCGTCACCGAGAGGGACCTGAGCGAGGTTTCTCCATCGCCTGCAACGTCCCTGAGTGTTTTCGAAATCAACTATCTTCTAGCCAAGACCAAGATAAAAGACATCCTTCCCAGGAACAGCCAGGTAATAACCGTCAGCCCGGACACTTTCATCGAAGAAGCAGCCCGCCTCATGCGCGCCCACAAGGTTGGCGGCATCCCGGTGATGGAAAACGGAAAACTGGTAGGGATAATCACGGAGACAAACATATTCGATGCGCTGATTGACATGCTCGGAGTCTACCGCAAAGGCACCCGTATTGACATGAAGGTAGAGGATAGGGTTGGAGTCGTGGCCGAGATATCAAGCATCATAGCCTCGAAAAGCATTAACATAGAAAATATCGTGCTTTACCCTGACCTGGCTCGCGGTGATTATAATCTAATTCTGCGCATCGACACCGAGGATCCGCAGGAAGTACTGGAAGAACTTAAGCACAGAGGGTACGAAATAAAGTCAGTCTTTGTAAAACGCTGATTTTCGTTGAGAAACTTGTTGGTTTCGATATAATGATAAAGGAGATGTAAAAAATCGTGGAAGCGGATCGGTTCTGGTGGGCCGCCTGGACTTCAAATCCAGTCTGCGCCGCAGTGGTCCTGCGGTGGGTGGGTTCGATTCCCACACGCTTCCGCCATTTTTTTCGTTAAACACGGATTTACGCAGACTCTCATGACACCTGGCGGTGTTACCGTTTTAGAGAATAAAAGCAGTGTTACATCACGTTGGGGAGTGTTCCAGAAAATACAGTAAAGTTAATCTGCGTTAATCAGCGTCTTAATTTTGGAGCATGAACGTTAGAACTTTACTCGCCTCTTTTTTCAGGGTAGCCGATGACCAGCGAAGCCATCTTTACGGTAAAGGTAGCGTCTTCGATGGCCGTGATTGCGTCCTGGACTGAGTATTCCTCCGTCGGGATGAAGTCTATATCGCCGTAAAAGGCAAATTCTCTTTCTTTGCGCAACCACTTCGATATTCGGGCCAGTTTAGCAGCGTTAGCCTCGACTTCATCGGGAAGGCGATCCTTGTACTCCACGATAAGGTACCCTACATCGTGCTGTTTGGGGGGGTCTATCCCTATTTGTCTCAAGATGCCTTTCAAAGCCAGCTCAACTATCTCTTGAGCCTCCCGAACCACGTCAGAGTAAGCTTCTTCCGATAGCAGTACGTCGAGTATCTTCAGCCTTTTTGTAGCTTTGATCAGGTAGCTTTGAGCCAGCGTGGCCGCGTTCATATTTCTACCTTCTCCCCTGGTTTATAGTCTTTCTTGAGCACCCAGTACCACGCCCCTTTACGGTAGTGTTTATGAGCTCCCAATTCGGCCAGCCGCTCTCTCTGCTTGCACAGGAAACTTGTGAAAAAACCTCCTTTGTCGTAGAGAATCCTGGCGTCTTCGATCATGTCCAAAAAAAGGAGGCTTCCAGCCAAGACTTCGTTTCTGTCCTTCAATACAGGGGATAAGTCAACGGAGATATGATTCAGTTGCGGAAGACAAGCTTTCATCTCCTCTTCCACTCGAACGAACTCTGCCATTCTCTTCATCCGTCCCCGCGGCATGTCATCCGCCACCAGTAAAAGGTCAATATCCGAATCCGGGCGAGGGGTACCGCGTCCTACGGACCCGAACACTGCCAGCGACACAAGCCGGCCACCATAAACCTTCTTTGTTGCCCGCAGGAGGGCATGCAAGGCCACTTCAAACTCTTCTCTAAACATAAAGGAGAGCCGCCTCCCGACGTTGCTCGTATATTCCCTTCCCTCTACTGTTTCTATTGTACCTAATATTGTCAACAAATACCAGCCCGGCCCTGAACTCACAAACTTGTTCAGGTTGGCAGGCGCGTTGCGAGAATGAGTTATATGTTCCGGTACAAACGGAAGGGAAAAAGTGCTACAATGAGGACAAAATTCCTGTCCTACCCGGCCTTGTTAAAAGAAAGAACGAAGGCTGGCGGGAAAGAACCTATACACGCTTTCTTAGGAATTGTAAAAGGCTCAGAAAACTGGGTTCGATGAAGGGCAAAGGTTAAGCTTTGATGCAGAGTATTATAATGGTTGCCGATCCACACAATAATACAGAATAGCTGCACATTAACTTCAAGGAGGGATAGCAATGGGACAGCCACAAGAAAAAGAAGAGGTTTTAGGGAATGCGTGGCTCACGATGGAAGAGGAAGAGAAGCGTCGGGCATTCGAATTTGCAGCCGGGTATATTGAGTTTTTGAACCGGGCCAAGACCGAGCGAGAGACCGCAACCTTTATTGAACGGGCAGTGCGCGAACAGGGTTTTCTGGATTTGGGTAAGTGTGAAACTCTGAAAGCGGGACAGAAGGTCTATGTTAAGCAAAAAGGGAAAATCGCGGCGGTGGCCGTGATTGGGCAGGAACCACTGGAGAAGGGTTTCAATATCATAGCCTCCCACTTGGATTCCCCTAGGTTAGACCTCAAGCCTCGGCCGCTGTATGAGAAGGACGGGATGGTTTGGCTGAAAACTCATTACTATGGGGGAATTAAGAAATACCAGTGGACAGCGATACCTCTTGCTCTACACGGCATAGTAGTGAGAAAGAATGGAACCAAACTTATCGTAAGATTGGGGGATCAAGAGTGTGAACCTGTTTTCACCGTCCCCGACTTGTTACCACATCTGGCCCGAGAACAGATGGAAAAGAAGATGAGCGAGGCCGTAAGCGGTGAAGGACTTAATCTTTTGGCAGGCAACATCCCGGGAAGCGAAGCGGAGAAGGAAGCGATTAAAGCGGCTATTTTGAAGAGACTCAGACAGGAATACGGGATTGAGGAGGAAGACTTCGCCAGTGCCGAGCTGGAAGCGGTTCCCGTATTTAGAGCGCGGGACGTTGGATTTGACCGGAGTATGGTCGGGGGCTATGGGCAAGATGATAGGGTTAGCGTGTATACCTCACTTAAGGCGATACTGGAAGTCGAAGAACCCCCAAGGACGGCAATGTGTATCTTCGCAGACAAGGAAGAAATAGGTAGCACTGGTAACACTGGACTCCGCTCATATTTTCTCGAGAACTTGGCAGCCGAAATGTTGTTCCGGGTTGGGCAACGCGAATATTTGTCGGTAAGACGGGCACTAGCATCGTCCAGAGCTCTTTCGGCCGATGTGAATGCAGCCGTAGACCCCAATTACGAACAGGTCTTCGAGAAGATGAACAATTCTTTTCTGGGACGTGGAGTGGTAATTACCAAGTATACAGGTTCTAAGGGTAAGTATGATGCCAACGATGCTAACCCGGAATTTGTAGCATGGGTTAGACAACTGTTCGATGCTAATGGAGTAGTATGGCAGGTAGGGGAATTGGGAAAGGTGGATGAAGGCGGCGGTGGCACGGTTGCACAGTATCTAGCTCGCTACGGGATGGAAGTGTTGGACTGCGGCGTAGCCTTACTGGCCATGCATTCTCCATTCGAAGTGGCTAGCAAAGCCGATATCTACCACGCTTACAAGGGATACAAGGCCTTTCTTATGGCCGGGGACCCAACCTACGAGCCCTCGTGGTGGTAGAAAACGGTCGGGGGAAAGGACAGGGGAAAGGAGGTAGGGTTATGGCCGGGGAAGCAAGACTAACTCAGATGGTCCGAGCGGCTGGGTGAGCGGCCAAGATAGAGCCGGGGGCTCTGGACGGCATTTTAAACGGTTTATACAGTCCATCGGATCCCAGGTTGCTGGTGGGGTTTGAAAAGTTCGACGATGCAGGAGTATATCTTCTGCGTGATGACCTGGCTTTGGTTCAGACGGTGGATTTCTTCACTCCTATGGTGGACGATCCTTATTGGTTCGGGCAAGTAGCGGCCGCCAATGCTCTGAGTGATGTTTACGCCATGGGAGGGCAGCCTTTGACAGCCATGAACATAGTGTGTTTCCCGGCTTGTGGAGACATCGAAGTCTTACGGGAGATTCTTCGGGGTGGGATAGATAAGCTCAAGGAAGCAGGAACGGTATTGGTTGGAGGGCATTCGGTAGACGATAACGAACCGAAGTACGGGCTGTCGGTAACGGGGATCGTGCATCCTAACCAGATTATTCGCAACGATACGGTTAAACCAGGAGATATCATTTTTCTGACTAAGCCGCTCGGCTCTGGCGTCATTGCTACTGCGATCAAAGCCGAGATGGCAGAGAAGAGCGTGCAGGTCGAGTGTATCAAGTGGATGACTACGTTGAATCGTGCCGCCAAGGATGCTGCGTTAGCAGCGGGGGTTAGTGCCGGTACCGATGTTACCGGATTTGGCCTGGTGGGACACTTGTTTGAGATGGCAAAAGGCAGCGGGGTGGCTATAGAGGTTTATGCAGACCAACTGGGATTTATGACCGGAGCTCGGGAGTATGCGGCTGTGGGCTTGATCCCTGGGGGGGCTTACGCTAACCGCGAATACCTAGGGCAACGGGTCGTGTTTGAGGAAGGGATAGATTCGGAGATTAAAGATCTCATGTATTCGCCCGAGACATCAGGAGGGTTGCTCCTAGCGGTTGGAGAAGACAGGAAGGCAGATCTTGTGAGAGCGTTAGATAGAGAAGGTCTTCCGCTGTTCTTGGTTGGCCGAGCAATACCGTCTGAAAGCCCGAGGGTGGAGGTTAAAGGGGGAAGGTAGGAAATGGAGAGGATAGTCGATGCCCGCGATCTGCCGGGGGTGTTAACCCCTTCTCTTTCGCCTGTCGAGCAGGCGGTATTGCTGGTCACCGGGCGTACTCTAGGAAGAGGGGAGGAAGACCTGGGGAAAAAACTGATGAGAAGCTTCTTGTTCAACTTGAGCCAGCGGGAAGGAGTAGTAAAGACTATCGTCTTGATCAATTCGGGGGTTCTCTTGGCTATCGAGGGTTCGGATGTGGTTGAATACCTGATGACATTGGAAAGATCAGGAGTGGAGGTTCTTTCTTGTAACGCTTGCCTCGACTATTACCGGGTGAGAGAAAAACTCATGGTGGGCACAGTTACCAATATGTATAACGTAATAGACTTGCTGTCCAATGCTTACAAGGTGATTACGGTTTAGAAGTGAGGTAATACAAGGTGGAACCCAAACGTTTTTCTCTAGGCGACATCGTAAGGATGAGAAAGCCGCACCCGTGCGGCAGCTATGAGTGGGAGATTACCCGACTGGGAGCTGACATCAAGATACGTTGCCAAAAGTGTAATCGACAGGTAATGCTCCCCAGAGCCAAGTTTGAACGAAATGTTCTCAAGGTGTTGAGCCAGCAGGGAAAGGAACTTGATGGCTAATATTGGCATATACTGTACCAAGGAGTACGGCAGTTCCTTGGGAGGAGAATCTATGATTGTCAGGTATTTGGAGGACAAGCGATTTCGGGTAGGGGATCTGGTAACCGTCAGATCCTTGGGTAGTAACCGACATTTCTGCATAATAGGTTTTAAAAGAAAAAAGAACGGAGAAAGCCTAGCCGTTCTTAAGGGCTTGTTTCAGGAATCCCATGTCATCGAAAAACCGATATCTGAGTTACAGAATCTCCTCATACGGGGAATACTGTAGCTGACTTTGAGACTAAGCCCCAAAGTGAGCAAAGACAAAGCAATACTATTTAGGCGAGGTAAACACGAAATCATAGATGGCTTTGAAGTAAGACTGCAGCCCTACGTAGATAATGTTGTTGTGGTCAGCATACGGGATAACCTCGATTTTTTTTTGCAAGCTCCCGAGTTGCTCGAACAAAAGCTTTGCTTCGGATAGCGGCACTAGTGTATCTAGCTGCCCATGAATGATCAGCGCAGGAAGCCTGATATCCCGAATCATTGACAGGCATTCCGTTTCAAGTTTATTTAAATCTATGTTGTGTGCGGGCAAGCCTAGATGGCGTATCAGCCGGGTAGGGCTGGCAAACCCGCTTTCGATGATAAACCCCGTGATGAGATCGGGGTATGAACTGGCTAGTTCTAGGGCCGACACACTTCCCATTGACCTGCCCATTACCCATAATCCACCGGAGTAACCTCTGCGGGAAAAAGTTGCCCGAACCTCATCCCATATAGCATGAGCATCTTTAACCAGATTAGAAAACGTTGGCGAGCCGGTACTGGCTCCGTAACCGCGGTAGTCGGCTACCACTAGATTAAGGCCGATGCGGTTATAGAACAGAGAGATATCGTCGTGGTCGCTGACAACCTCTCCGTTGCCATGGAAGTACAAGATCCAAGGGAGATCCCGAGATTCCACGTAGAAGCGACAAGAAACAAAAACATCAGGGTCTACATTTACCGAAACGTCAAAACTATGAGGAGGGCCAGGAGCATTATCCTTACGGGGGAAAAACAGATACTGGAGGATATCAGGGTGATCGATAACGGAGTAATCGGGCACAAGCCAGCACTCCTTTCAGGATGTTGTTGATATCATGATAGCAATCGCGGATGGATTTAGCCAGCACGGTTTTCAAGCGAGTCCAGGAACATGTTTTTTTCTTAGGTTTTTGAACTAGACGGATTTTCCTGTTATAATGTCAAGGAAATCCCTGCTCCAGGGTAGACCTGGAGCCGCTAGACCATAGGGAGGAGGTGGAGAGATGCGCCCGTACGAGCTCATGTACATCTTGCGGCCAGATCTGACGCCGGAGGCTATCGAAGCTGCCAAGGAGAGGGTCAGAACCATAATAGCCTCAACAGGGGGAGAATTTGAGCGAGAGGCCGAAGGATGGGGCAAGCGAAGGTTGGCGTACGAAATCGAGGATTTCACCGAAGGATACTACGTTGTATGTTACTTCAAAGGCCAGCCTGAAACAGTCCGCGAACTAGACCGGGTACTGAAGATATCCGAGGACTTTCTGCGCCATATCATTCTCCGATTGGACGAACGCTAAGGGGGGAGAACCTTTGCTTAACCGTGTGATACTTATAGGGAGGCTTACGCGCGACCCAGAGATGAGGTATACGCCCAACGGGACTGCTGTTAGCAGGTTCACCCTGGCGGTGGATCGTCCTTATGCTAACCAGGGTGGAGAAAGAAAAGCGGATTTTATAGAAATCGTGGCCTGGAGACAACTGGGAGAAACCTGTGCCCAATATTTAGGAAAGGGTCGCTTGGTGGCAGTAGAAGGAAGGTTGCAGGTACGTAGTTATGAAACCCAAGAAGGCCAGAAGCGCCGTGCCTATGAGGTAATAGCCGACACGGTAAAATTTTTAGACCGGGCCGGGCAGCAAGGGCGGACCTCGCCGGTGGCTGCTGGGGGCCGCGCGAGTGACGACTGGGAGTCTTTAGGGGAAGAAGTGAACTTGGATGAAATAGACTTGATCGACGATTCAGAGGAAGAGGTTCCTTTTTAAAAAGGGGGTATTGGGTTGAAAAAAGAACGAAAAAAGAAGAGAAAACAGTGTAATTTCTGTGCGGAAAAGATAGAGAACATCGACTACAAGGACGCAGCCCGCCTCCGCCGTTATATAACCGAGCGCGGGAAGATATTGCCGAGGCGGATTACGGGGAATTGCGCTAAACACCAGCGTCGCCTAACCACTGCCATTAAGAGGGCCAGGGAAATGGCGCTGCTTCCGTTTACCGCTGAATAAGGGCTCGAATACTGCTAGAGTGGACCCCTGGGGAAAGCCTCAGGGGTTCTAGTTTTTCGGTTTATTTGCAGGAAAAAGGGTATGTAATATCGAACCGAGGATAGCAGATTAACTGAGGGCGAAAGCGGGGAGGTTTACCGAGTTGGGGTAAGAACCAGAGATATCAGTATTGCCGAGAATCTCAGGGTCATCGAATGGCTAAAAGCCGAGTTGGTAGAGTCAGTAGCTGCTTTGTTTAAGTCGCTGACACGAGGGGGCGAAGAAGCTATAAACGATGCGCTGGCCACGATAATCATAACTACGTATATTTTGGGGCGAAGGTTAGGGATTGCATTTAAGGACGTTGACAGGAAGGTTCAGGGGAAACTAAGGTTGAGTATCAGCGAAGCCCATGAGGTAGAAAAATGGTACGGAGACCTCTCGGAACTGCTCAAGTATTTGGAGGAAAATAAAGCTATAAAAAGCACCTTGGATTGAACAGAGACATCAAGAACCAGAGGTAAAGGCACTCTGGAGATCTTTACGCTTGGAACCCGGTTTTGCTGCTTGGTTAGACCGAGAGAAGGAGGTTTCGCCTGTGAAAGTAGTACTTTTGCGAGAGGTAAAGAACCTGGGCAAAGAGGGAGATGTAAAAGAGGTATCAGATGGGTATGCCAGAAACTACTTAATTCCCCGCGGATTAGCGGTAGAAGCGACCTCGGTCAAATTAAGAGAACTCAAGGAAAAATCGGAACGGAAAGACCGAAAGCTGGAACGCGAAGAGGAAAAAGCCAAAACCATAAAGGGACGTATAGATGGGCAGGTCTTGTCCCTCAAGGTCAAGACGGGAGAAGGGGGGCGACTCTTCGGTACGGTGACTGCGAAGGATATAAGCGATACTCTGCAGAAGGAATTCGGGGTGACCGTGGACAAGAAGAGAATAGAGATTTCGGAACCTATAAAGCATTTAGGAGAGTATCGGGTAAAGATAAAGCTGTTTCCTTCAATATCCGCTGATATAATTGTTGTGCTGCAGGCTGACTAGCGACGGAGAACCGGTTTCGGTTGACACATAGAACGGGTTTTGCTAACATAAAGTGTGCTGCGATCCTGTCATTTTCTGGTTAAGGGGGTGAAGAACCTTGTCGGCGGTAGTTGTGGTGGGGTCTCAGTGGGGAGACGAAGGGAAAGGCAAGGTTACAGACTTTCTCGCTCGCAAGGCAGATTTGATAGTAAGGTACCAGGGAGGAAGCAACGCCGGGCATACGGTGGTGGACGGGGATAAAAAATTCATGCTCCACTTAATTCCTTCGGGAATACTGTATCCAGATAAGGTTTGTGTTATTGGAAACGGAGTAGTTCTAGACCTTGAACTGTTGCTAGAAGAAATAGACCGCCTAGAAAAACAAGGGGTAGACACCTCCAATCTGAGGATCAGCAGCCGGGCGCATATACTGATGCCTTATCATAAGAGACTGGATGAACTGCAAGAGCTAGGTTGCAGGCAATTAGGGACAACCAAGAGGGGCATTGGCCCCGCTTACGCCGACAAGATCGAGCGGGTTGGGTTTCGCATGATAGACGCTCTGGATCCCGATTTTCCCAACCGGTTTCAGGCGGTGGTTAGAGAAAAGAACCGGGTGTTGCAGACTGTATACGGTGACCCTGGTTATGATTATGAGGAACTGTTGAACCGGGTTCAAGGTTGTATGGATCGACTGCGCAAATACGTGGTTGATACATCGATCCTGGTTAATAACGCGATTAACGAAGGGAAAAGGGTTTTGCTGGAAGGCGCGCAAGGGACACTCCTTGACATCGATCACGGGACTTATCCGTACGTGACTTCTTCGCATCCTACGGCCGGGGGGGCGTGTGTAGGTGCGGGAGTTGGACCTACCCGTATCGCCCGGGTTCTCGGAGTGGTAAAAGCTTATACCACCCGAGTCGGAGAGGGACCGTTTCCTACCGAGTTGACCAATGAAGTCGGGGACTATATTCGCGCTCGTGGAGCTGAGTTCGGAACTACTACCGGTCGCCCTAGACGTTGCGGCTGGCTGGACGCGGTTATCCTCCGCTATGCGACCCGATTGAACGGGTTGACCGATTTGGCGGTGACCAAGCTCGATGTGTTAGATGATTTCGACCGCATTAAGATCTGCGTAGCCTACAAACACAAGGGCAAGATTATCGAGGAATTTCCGGAAAGCTTACGGGTTCTTAAGGACTGCGAACCCGTATATGTTGAGGTGGAAGGGTGGAAGTCTGGTCTCGATGGTTGCAAGACGTACGAGGACCTGCCTCTAAAAGCCCAAAGATATGTAGAGAAAATCAGTGAATTGACAGGGGTTCCCGTTAGCCTTGTCGCCGTTGGCCCTAAGAGACAGCAAACGGTTGTCTTGAAAGAGATTTTTTAACGCGGCACTCTGGATATTTCCATAGACGGTTAGGGACAGTGGCAACGCGCCAAAAACGAAAAGCAGGTTTTGATCTGAAGGGTCAATAAGCAAGCCGGTATGTTACGAACATGCCGGCTTATTTATGTGCGCCCGGCATGGGCGCTGGCTATAGGGTGGAAGTCCCGAGCGGCGAAGGTAGCAGTAGCCATTAGCCTAAGGCAAGGGTGTCCATCGCGAGGTGGAATCTGAAGGAAGCCGGCGGCAAA
>NZ_JABUEX010000138.1:0-2930 GCF_013314835.1 Syntrophothermus sp. | reverse complement strand
AGCGGGAAACGGGATTCGAACCCGCGACCCTCGGCTTGGGAAGCCGATGCTCTACCACTGAGCTAATCCCGCACGCACTTTTATTTTATTCACAACCAACCCGATCGTCAACCCAATGTACTAGTTCGGTGTTATCGTTCTGTGATATTGTCACCTTGTAATAGTTCAGCGAAAATGTCCCCATGAGAGGGGATATGTAAAGTTGAGCACAAAATGTCGGTAGACAGACCCAATTTTTCGTGCGAACATAAAGAAGACGTATCGTCCTTTATTAAAGGCAGGTGATTGCCGTGGATGACGGTTTAAAAATGATCTCGCTGGATGTGCGCCGAAACCTGCTGGCTCGAGGTTTCATCCCGCTCACTGAATTAGAGCACCATCCTAACTGCCCTTCCTGGTTCTCCCTGGCTAAAGCCGAAAAAAGGGCACATGCCATGAATAAAGATATCGCCGATTTCTTTTACTCTCCACGCGATTTGGTAGAACCCTACCTTTATTATAATGGTCTAGCGTTCGTGGGGTTCTCCCCGGACGAACCGGAGCTAGCTGAGAATATCGACCAACATGAGAGAGCATGCCGCGAAGCCTTTCAATCTCACAACTTCACTACCCTGTTTGACGACATTGTCGACAAAAGGATTGCTCTCACGGCCTATCAGCACCTCTTTGACCTGATTCCCGATGAAGACAAGTACAACCTTTTCCTCCGTGTGTACTGCCGTTCCGAATCCGGTTTCGGCAGTTTGCCAGAGGAAATCGTACGCAAAGCCGTGTTATTTCGGAAGACACCTCTTTTTATCCCCGGAGCCGACCACAACGGGTTTGTCGACATTTACCGGGGAATGACTTCGAAATCGACGCCTTTACATAGAGCGTTTTCCTGGACACTAAATCTCCGCACCGCCATCTGTTTTGCCATCAGGTTCCGTCTGGGAAGGGAAACAGGGGAAGTCTATAGGATCACTGTGCATCAGGACAAGATAGTTGCATATATAACGGACAGAAGGGAAGATGAAGTAATAGTGTTGCCTTCGAATATAAAGGATGAATTAAGGAACGCGCAAAACATAAAAGTAATAGGCTTAAGAGAACTCGAATCAGAAGTAGACGTGCGGGCAATAACGGAGCAGTTCGAGACTTGGTCTTCTTACCTAAAGCCTGAATACTTTCGTAATCCTTCTGGAATTCATGGCATAGGTCATACGAAGAGGGTTCTTTTCCTTTGCCTGGTTCTCGCCTATGGGAACGAGCTGACCACCCGCGAAACTGATGTGATTTGCAAGGCTGCTCTGTATCATGATATCGGTCGCACCCATGACGGGGTTGACTCCCTGCATGGCCTGAAGAGTTACCAGAAAATCGCGCAGTTGGACCTGCTAAAAGCTGAAAACACGGGAGACAGGCTCTTAATCCAGTTTATAATCGAAAACCACTCTGTTGATGACAAAACGGCGAAAGGTAAACTCCCCTTGTGCCACGGAGTAGACCCGAACGAGGCATGGCTTTTGTACAGTATGTTCAAGGACGCGGACGGTTTGGACCGTGTAAGGCTCCGCGATCTTGACCCAGAAAAGCTTAGAACCCAAAAAGCCAAGGAGCTTATACTGCTGGCAGAACAGTTGCTCGAAAGGATTAAAGCATAACGGTGTAGTATAAATAAGCCCTAATGGCAGTACGCAGAAGAAGGGAGTCTGCAAGGACCGTGTTGGTCGAACATTATCCTAACGGGAATGTAAAGAACCTCCAATGGCAAGTAGACGAAAAGCTGCACCGCGAAGATGGTCCGGCCCTGATAAGGTACTCGGAAAACGGCACCGTTATAGAGGAACTCTGGTATCACCGAGGACAGCTTCATCGGGACAATGGTCCGGCCGTAATTGCTCGCAACGCTTCCGGAACCCAGCAGAAACAAGAATGGTTCTCATCAGGGAAACGACACCGCCTAGATGGCCCTGCTTGCACGACATGGGAAACTCTTGAAGCCGGCATAAAATGTGAGGAGCGGTGGTACCTAAACGGACAGCTCCACCGCGACGGTTATCCGGCGGTAGAGGTTTATATGCTTCGCCATGAACACAAAATCATGCTCAGCCGAGAATGGTGGGCACACGGTCGCCGTCACCGGCTAGAAGGTCCGGCTGAAGAATCATTCTATCCCAGCGGCCTTCCCAAGTCCAGGAAATGGTATCAGCACAACCTGCTTCACCGGGAAGACGGGCCTGCCTTAGAGGAGTTCTTCGAAAACGGCGCCCTCAGGTTTTATGAATGGTACCTTCATGGCAAACTCCACCGCGAGGACGGACCCGCTCGCGAAGTGTATGGCACTTCGATCAACCACCGGCTGATTGCGCCGCGAAAGTATTATTACCTTGAGGGGGAGCTAATAGCTCCAGGCGATTTTAAACGAAGGGTAAGAATCTACCGGATGTCGCGGAACCTGGTCATAACCAGCGAGTCTTCTTTCAAATTGTAGTTGCCAGGTGTTTGTGGCTATTACTTAGTTCTCCCAATCTTGTAAGATGTCGCGGGCAGTGTGATACTAAGGACCGGTGATTCAGACATAAAAGCTGCAAATCCTGCAGGGCGTTCTTTAACCACTGACCGCCTTGATAACTTTCGGCCAAAGCTACGTTCTCTTCCAAACACTCCTTGGCGCCTTCGATGTCCCCCTGCTCTTCCAAATAGCTATAAAATGAGGGCGCCTGGGCCTTCCCAGATTAGCATAAATGGAGTCCACTATCTCTTTATGACAATAACTGGTAATGATTCTGCCGGTAAAGATTGTTCCCGGTTTGTTCGAGTGGGGACTGTACAATTAACTGTGTAAACCCCTTTGGGAAAAAGGTAAACTTTTACCAAGGGGGTAAGGAAAATGGACGAAAAACTTTTTAGGAAGCACCTTCGGGAATTTATCAAAGAAAACAATCTGG
>NZ_JABUEX010000137.1:0-2938 GCF_013314835.1 Syntrophothermus sp. | reverse complement strand
CCGGAGCAGCAGCTGAGCTCCGGTGTGACAGAAGACATGGTGCGGCTTTCCATAGGGATTGAAGATGTCGCCGACATTATTGCCGATCTCGATCAGGCCCTCGCGGCCAGCCAGGCTCGATAAAACGTTACCAGCTGCCGCTTAAAGCCCGGGCTAAATCCAAAAACTTTGTCACGCAGGCCACAGCGTCTTCCCCGAGAATTACAAATAACGGTTCTTTTCCCCAGCCCGGAGACTCGTAGAAGATTTCCGGGAAGCGGGCCCCTTGGGCTAATTGCATAATTTTCCACGGCATGGATGAACCATCTTTTTCTTGAATTTCGCGTGGTTCGAGGGACCTTTCGATTTTTCCCAGAGTGAGAGATTTATTTTTGCAGTAGTTTTCGACTTGCTTCACCAGATCGGGATCCCACCGGAAGTTCATGCCGGCGCGCCACCGGGGCGCGTATTTGCGGACTTCTATCAGGCAGCGGGCCATGTGGTCGGAGGCGCCGAATGCAGGGTACCCTGCAGCCCGGAAGCGCCCCTTGACTACGGTGATGCGGCCTTCGATTCCCGCGACATCACGGGGGCATTCGGCCGTGGATAGGGCGTAAACAAGGTTGATGCGAACTTCGGGCATCAACCACGCGATTCCCGGAGCTTCTTCCAGGAGGTGAACCGCGCGCACCAGGTTTCCCAGGACCTGGTCCTGTTCATTGGCAAGCGCCATTTTTATCCTTCCTCCTCTTTTGTAATCGTTTTGAAGTAGGCTTCCCAAAAAGGATCAACTTCCACCGGCCGGAGGGGTTCCTCGCTTCCTGTGGCGCGGCGCAAGACTCGCCTGGAATCGGTAAACTCTCCTACTGCCGCTGCAGGAATCCCGTTGTCCTGCAGCTTTTTAATCAGCTCTTCGGCTTTGCCTGAAGGCGCCGCGATGAGCAGCGTGCCTTCGCTGATTGAGATCAAGGGATCGATGTTGAAGTGCTGGCAGAGTTTAGCTATTTCGGGATCGCACAAGAGATCTTTTTCAAAAACGGTAACCCCGATTCCCGAGGCTTCGGCCATTTCGTAGACTCCGTTGAGAAACCCTCCTTCTGTTGCGTCGTGCATCGCGTGGGCGTAGGGTGCCGCAAGAAGCGCATCCTCTACCACGGTCATCTTCCAAAAATAATCTTTGAGGTGAGAAACGAACTCCCTGCCAAAGGCCTTTTCTAGTTCCTCGGCTGCCTGGATGGCGAGGATGGCTGCTGCTTCGATCGCAAGGCCTTTGGTCATAATAAGGCAATCACCAACCCGGGCCCCCGAGGCCGGAGTAAGCTGTTCTTTTCGGCCAAAACCGAACACCGTACACCCACCATTCAGAGGATACCCGATCCCGGGATATACCCCGGTATGCCCCCCTACGATGCTGATTCCTAACTTCACGCACTCCTGGTGGATTTGTTCCCAGATCTCTTCAAGGAGAGAAGGTGAACTGCCGGGAGGAAGCAGCAGGCAGATTGTAAGGTATTCCGGTTTTACTCCGAGTACGGCGACGTCGCTGGCGGCGATGTGAACAATTGACCAGCCAAAGTACGGAAGGAGAGCGGGCATCCCAAAGGTGGGGTCCTCGGCAACCACCAGCACTTGATTTCCCAGGTCGATCACCGCAGCGTCGACACCGTGCCGGGGCCCCAGCAGTATCCGCGGGTTCTTCTCCCCCAACCTCGGATAAATAATCTGGTTAAAAGAGCATTGGTCCAGTTTGCCAGTTGCAGGTAACTCCAAAATCACTACCCCCTGTAAGTTTTTTTAGAATAAACGAGCCGTAACCAGCAGGCAAATTACGGCTCTGTTGAAAACGAACACTTCCCTCCGCTGGCATTACCCAGTTCAGGTTCAAAGGGTCGGAAGCTCCAGCTTCCCTCTCAGCCTGTCACACAGGCTCCCCCAGTGATCCTATATAAATACTTGGTTTTTAAGATACGCCACTTGATGGTGAAAATCCTTCTTAAAGGCGATCCAAAAAATTTTGGACAGAGAGATGAAGCAGGCTGTTTCTTTGTCGAAGCTCGTGGTACAATGTTTTCGCGGACATTGGGAAACGGGTGCCACTAAAGGTTTACAGGTGAGAACAATGCTTTACGAAGCCAGACAAACAACATTGCCTGGATTAAAAACTCCCGAACAGGAATATTGGGAGCTGATTAATCGCGGTGGTTACTCTTTTTATGAGGCTTTAAGTGTTCTTGATAAGATAGGCTGGGACTTCAAAGATTTTACCACTCAGTATCTAACACATAAGTTTCATTCTTACCCTGCAAGATTTATCCCTCAAATACCATTTACTTTTATTAAATTATTTACAAAAGAAGGTGAAACGGTATTAGATCCATTTTGTGGTTGTGGTACTACTCTTGTGGAAGCATTTTTAAACAATAGAAATTCAATAGGAAACGACTTTAATCCATTAGCCACTTTGATCAGCAAAGTTAAGGTTACGCTAATCGAAGATGAAGAATTCAGATACTTAAAAGAGAAGCTCAAGAAGGTGAAGAGCCGCTTAGATCTGGACTATAAGAGAATCGATAAGCGCTTGAAGTCTTTACCCAATAGAAAGTTAAGCAAGATATTTAACAGAGCTGTTATCTCGAAGCTCGAAGCAATTAGAGAGACTTTGCTGGAAATTAAGGAAGAAGGAGGACACGAAGATATATTTGATTTGGGGCGAGTATCGCTGTCTTCGACTGTTTGGTCGTTAGTTGAGAATGGAGGCGGCGTAGATGTGGATGTAGATGAATTATTTATGAAAAAAGTCCATTCCATGGAAAAAGAATTAAAAAAGATGGCTAAAATTGTAAAGAAAATACCAGATGTAAAAATTATTAATGGAGATGCCAGAAGGCTTGAAGTTGAAATGAATACGGTTGATCTGATAGTGACGTCCCCCCCATATGTTAATGCGCTGGATTACTAT